>WGAB01000376.1 GCA_015489295.1 Caldifarciminota bacterium | reverse complement strand
TCGGCAGTGGGCTTCATCACTTCGGCTCCGGCAACGGTGGCTCGGCCCGCAGCGGATAGTCCTTCCGCAGGGGGTGGCCTTCAAAACCTTCCCACATAAGGATGCGGGTGAGGTTGGGGTGCCCTTCAAACACGATGCCGAACATGTCATACACCTCGCGTTCCAGCCAGTCGGCCGCGGTCCAGAGGCCCGTGATGGACGGGAGTTTGGGGTCGTTTTCCGGAAGCGGCACCTTCACGCGCACCCGTTCCCGGTTCTCCAGGGAGTAGAGGTGCACCACCACCTCAAAGCGATGGGGCAGTCCCTTGCCCAGGTAATCCACGGCCGTGAGGTCCACGAGCATGGTAAACCGGTACTCGTCGCGCAGGGTCTTCATCAGGTCCAGGTAATGCTCCCGGGGGATAACCAGGGTGGTTTCCCCCCGGAAGGGCTCGGGAATTTCCAGGGTGGCAAATCGTTCTTTGAGGGCTTCCAGGTTCATTTCCAGTCCAAAACGCCTTTCCCCCAGGCATAAAAGTAGCCGATGAGCAGGATGGCGATGAATACCATCATCTCCACAAAGCCGAAGAGCTTAAGGTGGCGATAGGCCACGGCCCAGGGGTAAAGAAATACCACCTCAATGTCAAAGACCAGGAACAGCAAAGCCATGAGCAGGTAGTGCACCGAAACCCGGGCGCGGGCGTCGCCCCTGGGGATGATGCCGCATTCGTAGGCCTCCTCCTTGGCCGGGTTGGTGGACTTCTGGGGATTCAGCCAGTGGGACACGAGCACGAGCCCGTAGATGAGCGCCGCGGCGATGCCGGCAAACAGAAGCAGGGCCAGGTAGGGATTCATGCCGCTAATTTTACGCCTGGCCGTGGGGGCGCACAACGCAGAAACGGGCGGCGACCATAGAAAACCGCAGCCTCCGGAAGCACCCAGAGGGGCGCGGGTGTTCCGGAGGCCGGGCCTAAAAACTTGTGTGGAGGAGGGCCTTAAGGATACGGCCCCTTATGCCTTCTCGGGATGGGGACCGGCTTCCCGGATCTCTGCAGGCACCCGGTCGGCGTACTGCTGGAAATTCTCCACAAAGAGCCACACCAGTTTGCGGGCCTGTTCGTCGTAGGCCCGGGGATCGCGCCAGGTCTGGCGGGGATTCAACACCTCGTCGGGCACCCCCGGGACGTGCTTGGGCACGTGCAGGCCGAACACGGGCTCGGTCCAGTATTCCACATCGTCCAGTTCTCCACGCAGAGCGGCGCGGACCATGGCCCGGGTGTAGGGGAGTTTGATGCGCTCGCCGATGCCGTAGGGCCCGCCGGTCCAGCCGGTATTCAGGAGCCACACCTTGGCGCCGTGCTTGCGGATCTTTTCGCCGAGCATTTCGGCGTACACCGTGGGGTGGGAGGGCAGGAAGGGGGCCCCGAAGCAGGCTGAGAAGGTAGCCTGGGGTTCCTTGCCCAGGCCCTTTTCGGTGCCGGCCAGCTTGGAGGTGTAGCCGGAGATGAAGTAGTACATGGCCTGCTCGGGCGTCAGCCGAGCGATGGGCGGCATTACGCCGAAGGCATCGGCCGTGAGGAAAAAGATGTTCTGGGGATGGCCGCCCCGGCCCTCCGGCACAATACGCGGCAGGTAGTCGAGGGGATAAGAGGCCCGGGTGTTCTCGGTGTAATGGTTGTCGTCAAAATCGGGAACCCGTGTGGTGGGGTCCACCACCACGTTCTCCAGCATGGTGGCAAACTTCTGGGTGGCCTCCCAGATCAGGGGTTCCAGGTCCTTGCGGAGCCGGATCACCTTGGCATAGCAGCCGCCTTCAAAGTTGAACACGCCATCGTCGCCCCAGCCGTGCTCGTCGTCACCGATGAGGTACCGCTCGGGGTCGGACGACAGAGTGGTTTTGCCGGTACCGGAAAGGCCGAAGAACAGGGCCACATCGCCCCCCTCCCCCACATTGGCGGAGCAGTGCATGGGCAGCACACCCCGCCGGGGCAGGAGGTAGTTCATCACGGTGAAAATGGACTTCTTGATTTCGCCGCCGTAACTCGTGCCGCCGATGAGCACCGTTTTGGTTTTGAAGTTCAGGACAATGAAGGTGCCGGTGCGGGTGCCGTCCATTTCGGGATCGGCCTGCAGGGAAGGGGCGTGCAGCACGGTAAACTCCGGCCGATGTTCCCGCAGGCGCTCCTCAGGCAGCCGCAGGAACATATGGTGGGAAAAGATGGCGGCCACCGCCTTCTCCGACACCACCCGGATGGGGAGCCGATACTCGGGATGGGCTCCCACATCGGCATCCCAGACATACACATCCCGGCCCTGGAAATAGGAGCGCATCCGCTGGTACAGTCGCTCATAGGATTCCGGGGAGATGGGTCGGTTAACCTTGCCCCACCACACATCCCGATCGCTTTCGTCGTTGTACTGCACGATGAACTTGTCGTTGGGGGCCCGGCCGGTGTGCTCGCCGGTCCACACGGCCACGGCTCCGGTGGCCGTCAGGATGCCCTCCTTCCTGCGGAGAAAATGCTCCACCAGTTCACCCACCGACAGGTTCCAGTACACGCGCCTGAGGTTATACAGGCCATGATGTTCCAGGCCATAGTTGCTGGGGATCCCGAACACTTCATCGGCGATCTTTTGCTCGCTCATCCTGCCTCTCCTTTTGGGGAATCTGGAATGCTATTATACGCCGGTCAGCGCTCTTCCCGCGGCGGCGGGCCCAGCACCCGGCGCACGGCCTCCAGGGCGGGGGTGTGGAGGAGACCGTTGGAGGCGATGAGGCCGTAGGGGTTCCGGGGATCCGGCCGATTGTACCGGAAGGGGCGGCCCCAGAGGTCGGTCATACGGCCGCCGGCGCCATGGAGGACGGCCTCGGGCGCGCACAGGTCCCATTCCTTGGTGCCCCCGGAGGGATGCAGGTAGAGGTCGGCCTGTTGCAGGGCCAGCAGGGATATCTTGAGGCCCACGCTGCCGTGGCGGATCTCCCGGCGGATGCCCAGGGCCCGGAGCAGGGCGTCGGTTTTGGGGCTGCGGTGGCTCCGGCTGACCACCACCGTGGCCTCGGCCGGGTCCTGGACCCGGGACACCTGGAGACGCTGCCAGCCGTCATCGATCCATTGCCAGGCACCGACGTGGGCCACGCCCACCATGAGCAGGGGTTTGGCCGGGGCATAGAC
>WGAB01000375.1 GCA_015489295.1 Caldifarciminota bacterium | reverse complement strand
GCCACGGCCTGCAGGCTCACCTCCACCAGGTTCTGCCAGTCCTCCTGCAACTCCGGCAGGATCTCGGGCTTTTCCACAGAAAACTCCACCAGGCTATCGGCCAGGGCGTTGAGCACATCGTCGGAGTTTTCGAGAAGGGCCAGCACATCGCCCCGGGCCTCGGGCAGCAGCATCTGGGCGTAGATGGTGTTCTCGATCTCCCGGCGCAGGCTGTCGGCCTTGCCCTCCAGGCGGTCCACCTCCTGCACCCGGTGCTCAAAGTCCTCCCACTCGCCCTGCAGATAGTACTTCATGCCTTCCCGGTATTCCAGGGATGCCTGCAGGATGGTGTCAAGGAAGGCATCGATTTTGTTTTCCAGCTCCCTTGTCTTTTTGAAAAGTTGGAACATGCCAAAACCTCCGCAATGTACTTGGCGAAGAACCAAAACTTCGGAAAATCTATTACTCCGTGTGGCTGGAACCCAAAGATACACCCGCCCCGCCACGGCCGCAAGGATCCTGGCCTTCGGCCATATAATCCTCCGATATGAAACCCCTGGAACGGGTGGTGTCACTGGCCGAGGCCGCCGATCGGGTCCGCCGTCTGAAACGCCTCGGGAAAACCGTGGTGTTCACCAACGGCGTGTTTGACCTGCTGCACCCCGGCCATGTGCGGTTTCTGGAACAGGCCCGCGCGCTCGGGGATTTCCTGGTGGTCGGGGTGAACACCGACGCGTCGGTGCGCCGCCTCAAGGGGCCCGGCCGACCCGTCTTTCCCCTGGAGGCCCGCCTGATTATGTTGAATGCCCTGCGCAGTGTGGACCTCATTGTGCCCTTTGAGGAGGATACCACGCGCCGCCTGATTGAGACCCTGCTGCCCCAGGTGCTCGTGAAGGGGGCCGATTACCGACGCGAGGAGGTGGTGGGCCACGACATCGTGGAACACCACGGCGGCCGCGTGGTGCTTTTGCCCCTTCTGCCCGGTTATTCCACCAGTAAAATCATTGAGCGGATCCGGAAGTTGCCATGACCGATACCTGGAAAACCCGCGCCACCTACCTGCTGTTCATCCTGCCCTTCACCGTGGTGTTCCTGATTTTCCTGGGGTTTCCGTTCCTCTACGCCTTTTACCTGTCGTTCCACCGCATCACGAACCTGTTGAACATCTTAAGTGGCCTGAAGTTCGCCGGCCTGGCCAACTACCTGTACATCCTCAAGGACCCCGAGTTCTATTGGGGGGTGATCGCGAGCTTTTACTACGGCGCCCTGAGTATCCCCTTCGGCATGGCGGTATCGCTGGGGCTTGCGCTGCTGGTGCGCCCCCGCAAACCCCTGCTGAAGGCCTACCGCACCCTGTTCTTCCTGCCCTTCGTGCTGGACGCCTTCGTGGTGGGGATCGTGTGGACCTTCCTGTATGCGCCCCGCTACGGGGTGTTCACCCAGGTGCTGCACTGGCTGCATCTGGCCTCCCTGGACTTCGGTGTGCTCGCCAGCCCGGTCACGGCCATGCCCGGCGTCGTGCTGGCCATGACCCTGAAGAACGCCGGGTTCGGCATGGTGCTCTTCCTGGCGGCCTTAGATCAGATTCCGCGGGAGGTGCTGGAAGCCGCCGATATCGACGGCGCCACCGGCCTCCGCAAACTCTGGTATGTGACCCTGCCCCAGCTGAAGCCCGTGATGCTTTTCCTGGTGGTGGTGGGCATCATCGGTGCGCTGTCGGCCTTTGCCGAGTTCTATGCCATGACCGGTGGCGGCCCCACCATGTTCCTGTGGGGCAAGCCCGTGGGGGCCACCAAGGTGGCGGGCTACTACCTGTTTGAACACTTTTCCAACATGCGGGTGGGCATCGCGGCGGCCACCTCCTTCGTGCTGCTCCTCCTGTCCCTGGGTATTTCCCTTCTGAGCATGCGGCTCTTCGGGAGGCGATCATGAACGGCCGTCGGTGGTTCTGGCTCTACTTCGCGGCGACGCTCCTCGTGATCGTGTTCCTGTTCCCCTTCCTGTGGATGCTGCTCACGGCCTTCAAGCAGGAGGGCTACGGCCTCGTGTTCTCGCTCCGGGTGCCCTATACTCTGGACAACTTCCGCAGGGTGCTGTTCCAGTTCAACTTCGGCCGGTACTTTCTGAACAGCCTGATCATCGCCACGGCCTCGGCTCTGTTTTCCACCCTGTTTGCCAGCCTGGCGGCCTACGCCTTCGCCAAGGGCCGGTTCCCCCTGCGCCGCACCCTGTTCGTGATCTTCCTCTCGTCCATGATGGTGCCGGGGTTGCTTTACCTCGTGCCCCAGTTCCTCATCGTGTACCGGTTGCACTGGATCAACACCTACTGGGGCATGATCGTGCCGCACTTGGCCAATGTGTTCGGCCTGTTCCTGCTGACCCAGTTCCTGCGGGAGGTGCCGGATTCGCTGCTGGAGGCGGCCCGGATGGACGGCGCCTCCGAGCTCCGCATCTTCGGCTGGATCATCGTGCCCCTGGCCATGCCCATCATCGCCACGGTGTTCCTGCTGAACTTCCAGTTCCACTGGGCCAACTTCCTGTGGCAACTGGTGGTGGCCCAGGACCAGAGCATGTACACCCTGCCGGTGGGCCTCGCCATGTTCAAGGGACAGCACCAGGAGGCCTATACCTTGGAGATGGCGGCGGCCACCCTGTCGGTGGTGCCCATTGCGGTGCTCTTCGTGTTTGCCCAGCGCTACTTCATTGAAGGGATCACCCGGGGAGCGGTGAAGGGATGATTGCAGGGCTGTGGCTGGCTGGCCTGATCCTCGGGGCCTCCTCCCCCGTGGCGCACCTGGAGGCCTTCGGCACCTGGGCGGCCCTGGTGCATGGATCGGGCGACTTGGAGGTGGTGGATACCCTGGGCCGAACCCTCTGGTGGCAGCGGATGCCTGACCTGGTCCAGGTGGAGGGCGGCCCGCTGTTGCTCTATGTGCTGCGGTCCGACCGGCTGGAAACCTATGGATCCGACGGTATCCGGGTGGGAGAGGTGCCGGTGAAGGCCCGGGCCCTTGCGGTTACGGCGTCTGGAGAGGTGTATCTGCTGGACCCTGAGGGGATCCGGGTGTATCGGCTGAACGGCACCCGCCTGGAGCCGGCCCTTTCCCTGCCCGTGCCGGCCCTGGGCCTGGAGGGAGCGGGCCTGGGAATCGCCGTACGGTTTCCGGATTCGGTATGGGTCGTGGGTCCCCAGGGCGAGCGGTGGTGGGGCGGTTCCCAACGGGTGCAACGGGTGTTTGCCCAGGGGATGCGCCTGTTCTGGGTACAGCGGGGGGATACGCTGTTCTTCCCACGGGGGATCCAATTGCCCGGTGTAAAAACCTTTGACCTGGCGCCAGGCCCGGATCTCTGGCTCTGGTGGCTGGATCAGCGGGGGCTGTTGCGAGCCCTCCGTATTGCGCGAGGGTTCCCCGAACCCTAACTCTGGTGCTCGTGTTCCCGCTCTTTGATCAGGAAGGCTTCGGACAGGGGGAAGAACCGATCGGCCGCTTCCCGCAGCTCCTGGGACAGGGTGTGCAGGAAAGAGTACACCTCCACGCTCACGCCCAGCCGTTTGAGCAAACGCACCACCGGCGCGAAGTCGCTGTCGCCGGTCACGATGGCCACCACATCCAGATGGGGTGCGTCCTCAATCATGTCCACGGCCATGCCCAGGTCCCAGTTGCCCTTGTGGTTGCCGTCGAAGTAGATCTTGATGACCTTGGTGCGCAGGAAAAAGCCGTAGTTTTCCAGGGCGCGCAGGAACTTCTCCTGGCCCGGGATGCTGGGGTTGATGATGGTGTAAGCGTTTGCCTTCACCAGGGTTCGGCCGGCCACGATCCAGTCGCGCAGTTTCCGGTAATCAATCTTGCCACCCAGGTCCTTGGCTGCGTAGTACAGGTTTTGCACATCCACATAGATGCCCAGACGCTTGGTATGGGGATCCAGTGGATGTCCCTCAGTGTGCTTGGTGGATCGAAGCAAACCCTCCACACCCTGGCTTTTTAGTGCATCCAGAAATTGCTGGAGGGTATTCTGGAGGTCCTCAACCTGTTTCCGAAGAGCCTGGAGATCCTCTTGGATTTTGGCGATAGATTCGCCCCTACTTTTTGCCATAGTTCCAACCTCCGAAACCTGATTATACGGCTTTAGCCGGAGGTCGGAACCCGGAGCTGCTGGCCGGGCCGGAGGCGACGCGGGTTCTGGATGCCGTTGATCTCCATGAGGTCCTGAACCCGCACGCCGTAGCGCCGGGCGATGGCATCTAAGGTGTCGCCCCGGCGGACCCGGTAGGTGATGAAGGAACGGGAAGAGGCCTGCCGGGATGCCCGGATCACAAGGCGCTGGCCGGGCCGCAGGGTGTTGGATTTGAGATGGTTCCAGCGTTTGAGGTCGGCGACGGTGACGCCGAAGCG
>WGAB01000374.1 GCA_015489295.1 Caldifarciminota bacterium | reverse complement strand
CAGGCCCAGAGCACGCCGCCCATGTTGGCGGCGAAGTCCAGGGGGCTGAAGCCCTCGTCCTTTTCCAGGCCGTCCATGTATTCGTCGGCGGCGCTGATCAGGGCGACGGCCACACTGGCCACGAGCAAGCTTCGGTCGCGCCCCATCTGGGTGCCGTACTGGAGCACATGGGTGAGGTGTCGGGTCAGGAGATGGGGGATCATGAAGTGCACGCAGCGGTCCAGATGGTTCCGCTGGCCCAGTTCCTGTTGCCAGGTGCGCACATGGAAGGGACCCTTGTTTTCCGGCGCCGCGTGGTTGGGGCTGGTGAGCATTTCCAGCCGGTGCAGCACGGCCTGGCGGTTCATGGGGTCAAAGGCCAGGTCCAGGCCCGCTGCAAGCACCAGGCCAGCCAGGAGCGTTTGCCCCTTGTTGAGGAAGGGCAGTTCCGGCGCGGAAAGGTGCAGGTTGCCGGTGTCCGGAGCGTTGACGAAGTGCGTGAGGTAGAGTTGAAAGGGCAGGGGAGGGTCGGTGGGCACCCGGGGTGCCGGAAACGCGAGCAGCGCCAGAAGCCAGAGGTTCATCGGCTCCGCCGGAAACAGGGCTCGGGAAGCCCCAGGTCCTGGAGTTTCCGGGCGATTTCCCGGCTGTGGGCGTCGTGGTGATAGCCGGAGGCGTAGGGCAGGGGCGTGGCATAGCCCAGGGAGCGGCTCAGGGCCAGCATGAAGAGTTCGCGCAGGTACTTGCCCACCACCGAGGCCATGGCCACGGGCAGCCAGCGGGCGTCGGCGTCCTGCAAAAAGTGCAGCGACCAGGTGTGCCAGCGGTACGCCGCGTGGTACCGGTGTTCCCGGCGGACCTCCACGGGTTCCCCGAGTCGCCGGAACCAGGGCTCGTACCGTCGGGTGCCGCCGATCTTGCCCACGAAGGCCCAGCCCTCCGGGGCGGGCGTGCGCCGGCGCAGCACCTTCAAAAACAGCCAGAAGTCCATAAAGGCCTTGCTTCCGAAACGCCGAACCTGCTGATTAAACAGCGGTTCTGTAAGGATTTCCACCGCGACGCCGGCAACCCGGACCCCGGCGAGGGGAGCAGGCAAGGGTTCCGGCTCGTGCTTCAGCCAGACGGGCAGGCGGAGGTCCGGGTACCACCGGGCCAGATCCGGGCAGGGTTCGTACAGGTCGGCCGGGCTTCGGCCCGTGAGGGCCTGGAGCAGTTCATGGAAGGTCCGGGCCTGGAAACCAGCTGCCCGGATCACCTGGAGCGCCAGGCGTTCACCGGTGCGGTAGGAGGGCACGCTTCGGCGGAAGATCTGTTTGCTGTCGCGGAACGGAGTGGCCGCACCCCGCTGCTGGAGGTCCAGCAGGGTCCAGGGGTCGCCGTCCACCGCCAGGTCCACCCGGGTGACCACCAGGGGGCCCAGGAACGGGCCGTACCCGTTTTCGTCCACCCCGGCCACGGGCACCGGCTCGTCCGTGAACTCGAACATGCTATGCCTGCTTCAGGGATTCCAGGGTTTGCACCACCTGGCGGTTCTCGGCCACATCGTGGACCCGGAGGATCTCCACGCCCTTCATCACCAGAAAGGCCGTGACCGCCAGGGTGCCGTAGAGGCGTTGGGCAGGATCCGGCTCCTGGAGCAGAGCGCCGATGAAGCTCTTGCGGGAATGGCCCACGAGAATCGGGGCCTCCAGGCCCCGAAACCGGGGGATGTTCTTCAGGAGTTCCAGGTTGTCTTCCACGCGTTTGCCGAAGCCGATGCCCGGGTCCACCACCACCTGCTGGGGGTTCAGGCCCAGTTCGGTGAGCGCGACGATGCGGCTTTCCAGGTACCGGTACACCTCGTCCACCACATCGGTGTAAAAGGGGTTTTCCTGCATGTCGCGGGGGGTGCCCTTCATGTGCATGAGCACGATGGGCACCTGGTTCCGGGCCACAAAGGGGGCCATGTCGGGATCAAAGGTGGCGGCGGAAATGTCGTTGACCATATCGGCGCCGGCCTCCAGGGCCCGGCGGGCCACCTCGGCCTTGTAGGTGTCCACGGAGATCCAGGCCTCGGGTGCCTCCCGGCGGAGCTCCTCTACCACGGGGATCACCCGCCGGAGTTCCTCTTCCAGGGGCACGGGCTCGGCGCCGGGCCGGGAAGACTCGCCGCCGATGTCCACGAGGTCGGCACCCTGCTGCAGCAGGTCCAGGCCGCGTTGCACGGCCGCCTCGGCCAGGGTGTACCGGCCGCCGTCGTAAAAGGAGTCGGGGGTGACGTTCAGGATGCCCATCAGCAGGGTGCGGGTTCCGGTGACCAGGGTTCGGCCGTGGGGCGAGCGGAGGGTTCGGCGAATCATGGCGAAAAGGGGGTGGCGGCCGCGCGCCGAGCGCGCGGCCGCCACCCCAAAACTCTACGGTTTCACCGCCAGGAACACCGGAATGTTCCGGCGCAGCACCTTGACGATGATGGGGCGCTTGGCGTCGGCGTATTCCTTCTTGGCCTTTTCAAAGTCGCTCAGCCGCTGGATCTCCAGGCTGCCGATCTTCTGGATGACATCGCCCTTGCGGAATCCGGCGTCATCGGCCGGCGAATCGGGCTCCACCTTGAGCACCACCACGCCGGTTTCCTGATCGATGCCCATCTGCTGAGCCTCTTCGGACTTGACATCGGCCACCTCCAGGCCCAACCAGCTGGCGTGCCCGGGGATCACCTGCGGCTCCTCTTCGCCACCCGGTGCCGCTGCCGTGCCCTCCGAGGGGTATTCCGCCAGGGTGGCCTTAAGGGTTTCGGTGGAGCCGTCCTCGTGGATCACCTTGAGGGTAACCTCGGTGCCCGGCGGCGTTTCGGCCACCATGATGCGGAACTTCTCCACCGAGGTCACGGGCTTGCCGTTGAACTCCACGATGACATCGCCCTCCTTGAGGCCCGCCTTGGCCGCCGGCGTGTTTTCCACCACCTTGGCCACCAGCACGCCTTCCGGCTTCTCCAGGCCGTAGGCCTCGGCCAGTTCCGGCGTCAGGGGCTGCGGCAGGATGCCCAGGTATCCCCGGATCACCCGGCCCTTTTCAATCAGCTGCTGTGCCACGTACCGAGCCAGGTTGATGGGAATGGCAAAGCCAATGCCCACGTTGCCACCTGAGGGCGTGGAAATGGCGGTGTTCACGCCGATCACCTGGCCGTGGATGTTCACCAGCGGCCCGCCGGAGTTGCCCGGGTTGATGGCCGCATCGGTCTGAATGAAGTCCTGGTAAGTGGGCCCTTCGGGCAGGGCCAGGCCCGAGCGGCCGGTGGCGCTGATCACGCCGACGGTCACCGTGCGCTCCAGGCCGAAGGGGTTGCCGATGGCAATCGCCCAGTCGCCCACCTGGATGCTGTCGGAATCGCCCAGGGGCGCGACCGGCAACTCGTGGTCGCTCTTGATGCGCAGAACGGCGAGGTCGGTGCGCGGATCGGTGCCCACCACCTCCACCTCGTCGCCCTTGAACTCGCTCTTGTCCTGGAGTTTCACCACGATCTTGTCGGCATCCTTCACCACGTGGTTGTTGGTGAGGATGTAGTAGTAGCCGTCCTTTTTGAGGAAGATGAAGCCGGAGCCCAGGCTCCGGGTCCTCTCCGGCATGGGCGGAAAGTCCTTGAAGAACTCCCGGAAAAACTCCTCAAAGGGGCTTCCCTGAATGGGCGGATGTT
>WGAB01000373.1 GCA_015489295.1 Caldifarciminota bacterium | reverse complement strand
TCCACGAGGTTGGGGATGAGGTCCCAGCGGCGTTTCAGATGGGCTTCCACATCGGCCCAGGCGTTTTTCACCTGGTTGCGGAGGGAAATCAGGGCGTTGTACTGGGCAATGCCCCAAAGTACCACCCCCACAACTATCGCAAGCAGAATCCAGAATGCCATGATCGCCTCCTGAGTGTCCAGCCTGAGTATAGACGGCTATGGGAAGGGGTGCAAGAAAAGGAAGCCGGGATTATCCGGATTCCGCGAGGGTGTCAAAGGGCGGGGTCAGGAGGCCCTGTTCGGTGATGAAGCCGGTGATGAGGTCGCCCGGCGTGATATCAAAGGCATAGTTGAGGGTGGCCACCTCCGGCGCGGCGGTGGCGCAGTCCTGGAACCGGCGCACCTCGTCGCCCGCGCGTTCCTCCACCGGGATCTCGCGGCCCGAGGCCAGCGACAGGTCAAAGGACGAAAGCGGCGCCGCCACATAGAAGGGCACGCCGAACTGGCGGGCGGCCAGGGCCAGCGACAGGGTGCCGATCTTGTTGGCGGTGTCGCCGTTTCTGGCGATGCGATCGGCCCCCACGATCACGAGGTCCACCTGGCCCAGGGAGATCAGATAGGGCGCCATGGAATCCACAATCAGGCGGTGCGGCACCCCGGCGTGGGAGAGTTCAAAGGTGGTCAGCCGGGCGCCCTGGAGCCAGGGCCGGGTTTCGGGCACATACACCATGCGCACCCGACCGGCCTCAAAGGCCCGGTAAATGATGCCCAGGGCCGTGCCGATGCCGGGCGTGGCCAGGCGGCCGGTGTTGCAGATGGTGAGAATGCGGGCGCCCTCGGGCACCAGAGCCAGGCCGTGGCGGGCGATGGCCTCGCAGCGTTCCCGCTCCTCCTGTTCCAGGCGGCGGGCCTCGGCCTCCATTCGGGCCGGAATCTCGGCGTCCGGGGCGGCCTCCAGCACCCGCCGCAGCCGCTCCAGGGCCCACCGCAGGTTCACCGCCGTGGGCCGGGCCTCCGCCAGGTGCCGAAGGGCGTTTTGCAGATGCTGCCTCAGACCAGGCTCGCCGGCATGCCAGTATGCCTCGGCGGCCACGCCGTAGGCGGCGGTCACCCCGATCAGCGGCGCCCCGCGCACGGCCATCTCGCGGATGGCCTCAAAGGCCGCCTCGGCGCTCCGCACTTCCAGGTACCGCTCCTCGTGGGGCAGCACCCGCTGGTCCAGCAGGATCAGCCGGCCCGGTTCGTACCACAGGGGCCGCAGGTCACCTCTGGCTTCGGGCATGGCGCAGGTTCTCCACCAGGGTATAGGGCAGTTTCAGGGAGCCCAGGCGGATATTCTTTTTGGCACCGTGGTAATCGCTGCCGCCGGTCTTCAGGAAGCCGTGGCGGTCGGCGAAGGCCTCCCAGAACACCACATCCTCGGGCGAATGATCGGAGTGCCACACCTCAATGCCGGCCAGGCCGAACTCCTTGAGGGCCAGGATCAGGTCGGGCTTTTTGTAGTACGCCGGATGGGCCACCACGGGCACGCCGCCGGCCCGCCGGATCAGGGCCACGGCCTCGCGGGCCCGCATCCGGTACTTGGGCACATAGGCCGGGCTGTCGTAGCCCAGGTACTTCTGGAAGGCCTCGCGGAAGTTCTGGACATACCCCTTTTCCAGGAGCGCCTGGGCGATATGGGGCCGGCCCACGGCGCCGTGCCCGGCGATCTCGCGCACCCGGTCCAGGTCCAGGTGCACATCCAGGTCGCGGAGCCGCCGCACGATCTTCTCGGCCCGTTCCTCCCGCACGCGGCGGAAGAGGGCGAGTTTTTCCAGAAGTTCCGGGTGGTTCACATCCAGAAAGTAGCCCAGGATGTGCATGTCCACGCCGTCTTCCTCGGTGGAGAGTTCCACGCCGGCGATCACCTCCACGCCGTACTCAAAGCCGGCGCGGCGGGCGGGCTCCACGCCGGACACCGTGTCGTGGTCGGTCACCGCGATGGCCGAAAGGCCCACGGCCTTGGCCTGGCGCACCAGTTCCTCGGGCGATACCGTGGCGTCGGAGTGGTTCGTGTGGGTGTGCAGGTCTACATACCGCATCATACGCCGAGCCGTTCCAGGAGTTTCTGCTGGAGTTCCGGTTCCCTCCGGTTCCAGGTTTCCTTGAGGATTTCCAGTTGCCGGGTGGTTTCCGCCTTAAAGGCCTCGTCCTTGATGGACGCCAGGTTGATGCGCACATTGAGTTCGGCGCCCAGGAGAGCGGCGCGGGCCTGCTGCAGGGCCACGCCCACATCGCTCAGAGCGTTGGGGTTGCCGTGGTCCAGGAGCACGGCGGCGGGTTCCAGGGTTTGCAGGGCCTGCTGCATGGTTTCCAGGGGCACCTCGGCGGCGCGCTTCAGGGCCTTCTGGATGGCCTCCCGGCGGGCCTGTTTCTCCTCGTCCGTGGTCTTCGGCATCCGGAAGGCCGCCATCACCTGGTTAAAGGCCTCGGTGTCCTCGTGGATCAGGGCCTGGGCGCGCTGGAACCCGCGGGTGAGAGGATCCAGCAGGGGCTGCACGGCGGCATGGTGTTCCTGGAGTTTCTTGGACTTCAGGGTCAGGCGGCTCACCATCAGCAGCAGGGCGTAGGCCTGGGCCAGCGACAGGGCCGAGGCTGCGCCGCCGCCGGGTGTGGGGTCCGAGGAGGCCAGGGCTCCCAGGTACTGGCTCAGGGGATCGGCCTTGGCCAGCCGGGCCTCAATGATCTGGTCGGGCTGGAAGTTTTCCAGCCGCAAATAGAAGTCGGCCACCTGCACCAGGGCCTCCTGGGGCAC
>WGAB01000372.1 GCA_015489295.1 Caldifarciminota bacterium | reverse complement strand
TCGTTTATCCTGTTCTCTTGGAGTTGGATTGTCAACTCGCGGATCATCGCCGCCCGAAGCGCGCCCTTCCACTGGCTGGGGGCCCCGTAGGGTACTTTGAAGACCCATTCCTTCTTGACGGGATTGTCCAGGATGTAGAAGTCCACATCGTCCCGGCTGATGTAGGGCTTGCGCAGGGTGAAGGTGACCTGAATGGCCCAGGTGCCGGGCGGGAAGAGGGAGAGGTCGGGGAGGGCGGGGACTGTAAGGACTCCCGACCTTGTTTCTGTGTCTTTGTTGTATTGAATTTCTTGAGTTTGGTATCCAAGCACCTTTGCACAATGTTGAAGTTGTTCAAGAAGAAAGTCTTGAAAAGGCCCTCCTGGATTTGGGAATTCTTCTCCATAATACCAGTAAAACAACCCACCTTTTTCCTCATACTGCAACGCACCAGTACGGGCATATTCCCGAACTTTTGCTGAACGAATCTTCCCTTTCTTGTCTTGAAACTCTACTTTGGCTGTGGATACTGTTGCCTGTGCCAGTAGACTTTGACGTGCGGCAGCATCACGCAGTTGATTCCACGGGGTAGCAGTTTCTCCTTTTCTCTCAACCCAACCGTCCAATAGCCTCTTGTTCGACTGTCCGTTTGACTTTTGTAAATTTCCGTACAAATCAAACTCTGCCCAGAATTCACGCTTCATTGGCGCCTCCTTGTTCTTGAATCAGCCTCGCGGCCTTCTCTACCACCCGCCGGGCGATGGCCAGGGCTTCGCGGGCGTCTTCTTCGGAGAAGAGTTCCCAGGGCGTCAGGCCGTGGAACTCGTCCCCATAATCCGCCTGGACGTGGATGGCGGCCAAATCCAAGCCTTGCACGATGTCCACCAATTCCTGAACATCAGCCCGCATGGCCTGGGGGATACCGCCCTCTTCCAGCATCATGCTCAGAATATCCGCGGGTGCGTGCGTTCGTGGCACAGGAGCAAACAAGGCGATGACAGCCTTCAGCGCATTTTCCACGGCCAGTTGCGTGTGGGCGACGCACGCTCGCCAGCGGCCAAGGGAAGCGTCCTGTTCAGCTTCTTGCAGGAACCCCCGGGCCAGGCGAAGCCTGTATGTCACGGGCAAACTCATAGGGCAAGGGCCTCCTGGAGACGTTCGTACCACGGCTTCTCATGAGAAGACGACCGCCAGAGATAGTGTCCGCGGCGGAATTCCCGGCGCAGGCCTGCCTTTTGAATGCCTTGCCGCACCTGTTCCAGGAAGCGGCTCATACGGCCTTGGGCATCGTAGAGAATCTGCCCATCCAACGCCACATCAAGCGTAAGGGAAGAAAGATGCGTGTACCATTCTTCAGGGGTTTTGAGCAAGACATCCACGCCCGGACCAGGTCGGCCGGCTTGCTCAAGGAACCATCGCCAGCGCTTCAGCGGACTTCGGGGCAGGTCCTGGACCACGATGAGCAGGTCCCAATCGCTTTCGGGCCGGGCCTCGCCCCGGGCACGGGAGCCGAAAAGCACAACAGCGTCCAGGCGCTCGCCCAGGGTTTGTTGTAAATGGCGTACCAAACGGTTGAGGTCAGGGTTTGTCATGGTTCGCTTCCGTGCAATGGCATTGGAGGAGCGCCTTTAAGTAGTCTTCTGTGTGCTCGTTTGCCTCCCTCTCGAACCAACAAATCCGGGGCTTGGCGATATTCGTATCTTGCCAGAGTTGGCCGTTTTGGGCCGAGTGCCATTGCCGTGCATTGGAACTATTGACACCCAGAACGTTTCGTAAGTTCTGCAGGAGTGAGACACGCTGTTGGCTGTGTTGGTGCCGTTGATTTTCTGGGATCCATCCCCAAAGGCGCATCTCCCACTCTTGCTCATTTATCTGGAATACCCACGATATGCGAATTTTGCTTTGGATGCGTTTTGCATCGCGAATAACCATCGAGTTATCCAGTGAGACCTTTCCAGTATTGCACCACCAGCGATCTTGGTCTTTTTTATCCGGTCGCACTGGGGTACCGCAATAACCACACACGGGGCTTTTTCCCTGTACGGTCCCAAACACAAACTTACACCAACCACTTTCGCCATTTCCGTTACATACAGAGTGATGGCCGTATCGTAAGCGTGTGCGAAAGATAGGTGCTATTGGAAACGTGTTGTGACACGCCACCCAGTGTTGAAGACGGGAGAGAGGCAAGGGATTGGAAATTTCGTAGGGACCAGGGGGTTGCCGTTGAGGATTACCTGTCCAAGTCGCTTCATTTTTAGGGATGTTGCCTTGCTTGAGCCACTGCACCTCTCGAAATTGTTCCCACCATTCCTCCGAAGCCGATAAAACATCCGGCGAAAACCGTACTTTGGCGAAAAACATGTTGGAAAGCGCAGGTGATATATCCTGATATTGGTTTCTGTTTGATGATTCCCCTCTCCACCACCATCGACCTACCCGGCTTGAGCATTGCTGCAGGTCAAGAGGGGCAATGTCCCTGTTCTCCTTTAAAAATTCCCGCCAACATTGGCCTGCTTCCTTGTGGTGCCCATTGATGGAAAGGATTTCAAACACACCATACCCCAACGAAGTCTTCGCACCCAGGGCACCCCATTTCTCCGCAAAGAGCAGGACGGGCAAAATTTCACACCACAACACCTCTTTGTTGCCGATGAACTTCAATTCCATCTCACCATGATAACCGCCGCGCAAAAGCCATCCACCTGTTCGGTAAGAATTTTTCTTCTTGTCGAAATGCACCCGCCCGCTGGGGAACATGCCTTCGGTGACGTCGAATTCACCTTCGAGGGGGCGTACTTCCAACCGGAACCTTCTCTGCCACCCGGTGGTACCAAACACCTGGCACACGTCGCATAGCCCGGCATCTCGGAGACGCTGGCGTTCGTCAGAGGCTGCGCTTTTCCGGTACTTATCGACATCAAAAGAGCAGGTGTGCTCACTCGGATCACAGGCCCATCCCCCCAATCCCCGCACGATGGCCTCGTACCACCAGCGCAGGGAGCCGATGAGGCCCGTCTCGTGGATGCGGTCCATGGTGCCGCTGTCAACACCCCCGGTCCAGAGAGGTGTACGGGTTCGGATCTTGACCGTCAAAGTGCGTGGATCACCAGTTGCCATAACACCTCCTTACAAGGCCAGGCTATACGATGGCTGGGAACTGCCTACGGCCTTTCAGGGCATCCTGAAAGACATTCTGAAGCGCCGAATACTGCGAACGCAGGAAAGACAATTGCGCAGGAGAACTGGAAGAGGCTCGGAGACAAACAGGCTGGGCTGCAGGATGCGCCTCAGGTGGCACCGAAATTCCCGGAAAACGCTGTGCCATCCAGAGCAAAACCCGCCGATTGCCAAACCCACCAGAAGGGATCAACCGGTCTGTTTCCCCGGCGTTTCCGCGAGTTTCCCGTGTCCCCGAACCTATAAGACGCATACAAACCTCCATTGGGCTTATTGTAAGGCCTCTGTCAAGGGGGCGGGTGTCGGACGGTTGGAACTCAAAAAACTGCTATACACACGGCCTTTTCGCACGGTTCTGGTTCCTCAAGACAAGTACTTCCTGCGGAACAGGGTGATGGCGGTGAGGGTGAGGGCGGTGCTGAGGGCGAGGAGCAGGAGGAAAGAGGGCCAGAGGTCGGCCGGGCCGGCCTCTTTGATGAAGGCCGAACGCACGATGAGGAGGTAATGGGTGACCGGGTTCACCTGGGCCAGCCGCTGAAAGCCCGGCGGCATGCTGGCAATCGGGAAAAAGAGGCCCGACAGCATGACCAGCGGCAGCACCAGCAGGATGCCGGTCATCATGGTTTGGGCCTGGGTATCGCTCAGCACCGAGGCGATGAGGGCCAGGGAAACGATGGCCAAAAGAAAAATCGCAGACGAGAGGGCCACAAAGGGCAGCCGGTGCACAGCCATCCCGAACCAGAAATGGGCCACCAGCAGCACGGCCGTGGCCTCCAGAAAGGCCAGGGTCAGATAGGGGAACACCTTGCCCAGGATGAACTCCCAGGAGGTGATGGGCGACACCAGGATCTGCTCCAGGGTGCCGTTTTCGCGTTCCCGCACCACAGCCACAGAGGTGGTGACGATGACCAGGATGATCAGGATCATGGCCAGCACGCCCGGCAGCATGTAGATCCGGCTCTTCAGGCGAGGGTTGTAGAGCACGCGGGTCCGGATCGGGGGCGAGAGGTCGTTGTACCAGGCCGCAAATTCCATGAGCCGTCGCAGGGCCGTTTGGCTTCGCAGGGCCTCGGTGCCGTCCAGGAGGGCCAGCATCCGGCCGTCGCGCGGGAAGTTCCGGGAAAATTCCAGGAACACCTGCACGCGGTTGCGCTGCATGAGGTCCAGGGGATCGCCCCGGGCAGCCAGCACGAAGGAGCCGGAGGCGGTAAGATGGCGCAGCAGGGCGCGTTGCTCGGCGGTCAGGGGCCGCTCGGGCACGCCGATCCGCAGTTGCCGTACCTCGGTGGAAATCACATAGCCGTACACGACGATCTGGATCAGGGGTGCGGCGAAGACCACGAAGGCGATCCGCCGGTCGCGCAGGGTTTGCTGCAGTTCCTTCAGGAAAAAGCCCCAGAGCACGGACCACCTCATCGCTGTTCCCTCCAGAAGCGCACCACCGCAAGCCCCACGAAGGCCACGGAGAGCAGAGCCAGCCCCTGGAAGGCCGGCACCAGGTGCCCGAAGCCGGCTCCTTTGAACAGGATGCCGCGGAGGATCACAAGGTAAAAGCGGGCGGGCACCAGGGCCGACAGCACCTGAAGCCAGCCGGGCATGTTTTCAATGGGAAAGATGAAACCCGACAGCAGGAACACCGGCAGGATGGTGGCGAGCCAGGCCATTTGCATGGCGAGTTGCTGGTTTTTGGCCATGGTGGAAATGGCGATGCCCAGGGCCACGCCGGCCAGCACAAACAGCGCCGAAAAGGCAAAGAGCAGTAGCAGGCTGCCCACAATGGGCAGGGAAAAGAGCCAGGCCCCCAGGGCCAGCACGTTTACCAGGTCAATGAAGGCCAGCACGATGTAGGGCACGAGTTTGCCCAGGATGAATTCCCAGGGCCGGAGCGGCGTCAACAGGAGTTGTTCCAGGGTGCCGAATTCCCATTCCCGGGCGATGGTAATCGCGGTCAGCAGCGCCGCCATGAGCATCATGATCAGGGCCACGAGCCCGGAAACCACGAAGGGCTGGGACTTCTGGGAGGGGTTGAACCAGAGGCGCACCTGGAGGTTCAGCCGGGGGCGGTGAAAACGGCCGGTTACCGGCATCAAGGCATTGCTCCCGGCGCTGGCAGCGCCAGCCAGGAGAGCCGTTGCGGCTTCAAGATCGGCAACCGAGGAGCCCAGAAGATCCTGGAGGGCGGCCTGAAGGGTCTGGCGGAGGTAGGCCAGGAGCAGCCGGGCCATGGTATCGTCGGTGCCGTCCACGATGACCTGCAGGTTGTCGGGCCGAAGCGAACGCAGGTGCAGGGTGAAGTGGCGGGGGATCACCAAAAGGGCCTGAAGGGTGCCCCGGCGCAGGGCCTCCTCGGAGGGTTCGGGCAGCGGCACCACCACGAAGTACCCAGTATCCTGGAGTTTCTGGACCAGGGTGTGGGTGGCGACCGAGTTCTCGCGGTCCACGACGCCGATGCGCACCTGGCGGAGGTCAAAGGTGAGGGCATAGCCGAAGATAATGAGCAGCACCACCGGCACCACGAGGGCGAGGATCAGGGTGCGGGGATCGCGGAGGATGTGGAGGGTTTCCTTGTAGGTGATCCAGCCCAGGCGTTTCATGCCGGCATCTCCACGAGGGCGAAGAACACATGCTCCAGCGTGGGCTGGATGGGGTACCAGCGAGCGCCGCTGAGTTCGGGAAGGGCAGGAAACGGGGCGTCGCGGGGCAGGCGGACATGGAGTTTGCTGCCGTAGGGGGTGACCGAGGCCACTTCGGGCCGTTGGGCCAGGGCCTCGCGCACCTTTCGCAGGGCCGGGCCCTCCACGGCGAAGAGTTGCCACTGCTTCCGGAACGCCTGCTTGAGTTCCTGCGGTGTGCCCTGGGCCAGGATGCGGCCGCGATGCATCAGGGCCAGCCGATCCAAAGCCTCGGCTTCGTCCATGAAATGGGTGGTGACGATGGCGGAGACGCCCTGATGCCGAAGGGTTTGCCAGAACTCGCTGCGCTGGAAGGGATCCGCGCCAGCCGTGGGTTCGTCCAGGAAAACCACGGCCGGCTCGTGCAGGAAGGCGCACCAGAGGGCGAGTTTCTGGCGGAGCCCGGTGGACAGGCGATCCACCCGCACCTGGAGCACGGGTTCCAGCCGGGCCTGCCGGATCACCTGCTGCAGCCGGTTCCGGTCCACCCCCTGCACGCGTCGGAAGAACTCCAGGTTCTCCAGCACGGTCAATTCCCGATACAGCGAAAACCGCTGGGACATGTAGCCGATGCGGGTTTTCACCTGCTGGGGATGCCGGGTGACCTCGTAGCCGGCCACCCAGGCCCGGCCGGCCGTGGGTTTCAGGAGCCCGGAAAGGATTTTGAGGGTGGTGGTTTTGCCGGCGCCGTTGGGTCCCAGCAGGCCGAAGAGTTCGCCGGGCCGGACCTCAAAGGAAATGCCGGCCACGGCGGTGAAATCGCCGAAGCGCTTGACCAGGTTCTCAACGACGACCGGCGACCGCAAGGGCATCCTCCAGCGTGGGCGTGGCGGGTTTGAGGTCCGGGGGCACCTCCGGCAGGGGTTCGGCGAAGATTACGCGGCGCCAGGGGCCCTGCAGCAGCGTGGCCACCGGGCGCCGGGGCAGCGGCACCCCGGGCGGTGCCAGAAACACCCGGCCCTCCAGGTCCTGAAGCAGGTGCTCCGGAGGTGCAACCACGGCAAGCCGCCCCTGTAGCAGGATGCCCACCCGGTGGCTGCGTTCGGCCTCTTCGGTGTAGGGGGTGGTAAACAGGAGGGTGGTGCCCTGCTGGTGGAGATCAAAGAGCAGGTCCCAGAGGTCGCGGCGCGACACGGGGTCGATGCCGGTGGTGGGTTCGTCCAGGATCAGGAGATCGGGCCGGATCAGGAGCGCGGTCATGAGGGCGAGTTTCTTTTGCATGCCGCCCGAGAGTCTGCCGGCGGCGCGGTGCAGGAAGAGAGCGAGGCCCGACATCCGGAGGGCGCGCTGTACGGCCGGAGCCTCGGGCGAGGTGCCGTAGAGACCCGCAAAGAAACGGAGGTTCTCGGCCACCGTCAGGTCGCGGTACAGGGAAAACTCCTGGGGCAGGAACACGCGCCGGTGCTTGAGTGCCGGATGACTCGGTGGATGGCCCAGCACCAGGACAGTGCCCGTGTATCGGCGTTCCAGCCCGGCCAGCACCCGCAGCAGGGTGGTTTTGCCAGCGCCGTCGGGCCCCAGCAGGCAAAAGATTTCGCCGGCATTCAGGCTGATCGAGAGATCCTGAAGCACCGGGTACCGGCCGAAGGTGACGGCAAGGTGCTCCAGCCGGACCACCGCAGAGGTCATGGCCGGGGAAGGAGCAGCAGGCCGGTCATGCCGGGGCGGAAGGTGCCCCGGGGATTGGGCACGAGCACCCGGGCGGGGTAAACCAGCCGGGCCCGTTCCTCCGAGGTTTGGAGGCTGCGGGGTGTGAATTCCGGCTCCCGGGAGAGCCAGGACAGGATGCCGGTCACCGTGCCGTTGACATCCAGGCGGATTTTTAGGGTATCGCCCACCCGAAGCCGGCTCAAAAGGTTCTGGGGGATGGCCGTGTGGAACTCCAGAGTATCGGTGCGGACCACGGTGACCAGGGTTTGGCCGGGCAGCGGGGTTTCGCCCTCGCGCACGGGCACCTGGTCCACCCAGCCGGTGCAGGGTGCGGTGAGCACAGCCAGGCTTTTCTGGTGTTCCAGGGCGGCCATCTGATGTTGCAAAGCGGCCCGCTGGCCCTGCAGGGCGGCGATCTGTTCCTCCTGGGCCCGCAGCCGGGCCTCCAGTTCCTCCACCTTCTGGGAGGGCACGGCCTGGTGGGCCAAGGTTTGCAGGCGCTGCAGGTCGCGCCGGTACTGCCGGAGCAGGATCCGGGCGGCCTGGATCTGGTGGTCCAGGGCGGTTTTCTGGGCCTGCAGGGCCGCCTGCTGGGCGTGCAGGGCCAGGGTATCCAGCACGATGAGGGTATCGCCGGCTGCCACCCGTTGGCCTTCGGCCACGGCCACCCGGAGCACCGGGAGGGCCAGGGGTACCGACAGCGGGTACTCCCGGCCCTCCAGGGTTCCGGACACGAACGCCGCCCCCTGGGGTTTCCGGCTCACCCACCACAGCCCGGCGATGCCGAGCCCCAGGGCCAGGATCACGACCAGGGCGGGCAGGCGTTTCATTCAGGCGTACTTCAGGGCCTGATCCAGGTCGTCAATCAGGTCCTGCACATCCTCAATGCCCACGGACAGGCGCACGAGGCCGGGGTCAATGCCGGCGCGCGCCAGTTCCTCGGGCGAATAGGCGGAGTGGGTCATGGACGCCGGATGTTCAATCAGCGAGTCGGTATCGCCCAGAGACACCGCCAGGGTCCAGAGTTTCACATGGTCCATGACCTGGATTCCGGCCTCCTTGCCGCCCTTGAGGATGAAGCTCACCATCCCGGAGAAGCCGCCCTTCATCTGCTTTTTGGCCACCTCATGCTGGGGATGGGAGGGCAGGCCGGGGTAGAACACCCGGGCCACCTTGGGATGGGCTTCCAGGAACCGAGCCACTTCCAGGGCGTTTTCGGAGTGGCGTTGCATCCGCAGGTGCAGGGTTTTGGTGCCCCGGAGCACCAGGAACGCGTTCAGGGGCGCCATGATGCCCCCGACATGCACATGGAAATCCTTGCGGATGGGTTCAATGAGATCCCGGGGCCCCACCAGGGCGCCGCCCACCACATCGCCGTGGCCGTTGATGTACTTGGTGAGGCTGTGGAGCACCAGGTCGGCCCCCAGCTCAATGGGCCGTTGCAGGGCCGGGGAGGCGAAGGTGTTGTCCACCACCAGCGGGATGCCGGCCTGCCGGGTGATTTTGGCGGTTTCGGCGATGTCCACGATGTCCAGGGTAGGGTTGGCCGGGGTTTCAATGTACACCAGGCGGGTGTTGGGCGTGAGGGCCTCGGCGAGTTTTTCGTGGAACTCCGAGGCCTTGATGTAGTGCACCTCAATGCCGAAGTGCTCCTGAGCGATATGGAAAAAGTGGAACGTGCCTCCGTACAGAGGATCGGACGCCACCACCCGCTCGCCGGGCTTCACCAGGGCGAGGAGGGTGGTGGCAATGGCTGCCATGCCGGAGGCGAACACGATGCCGGCCTCGGTGCTTTCCAGCTGGGCGAGTTTCTGCTCCAGGAGTTCCACCGTGGGGTTGCCGAGGCGGGTGTAGATGTAGTGGGATACCTCGCCGGAGAAGGCCTGGCCGCCCTGCCGGGCGTTCTCAAACACGAAGGTAGAGGTCTGGTAGATGGGGAACCGGTGGGCCAGGGTTGTGGGATCTGTTTCCTCGCGCGGTCCTCGGACCGCCTTCGTATCCCAGCGCATGTGGGCCGGATCCATGATGCACCTCCTTGAAAGGGTTAGTGAAAGGTTAACACGCCGATCATGAAGGCCGCGTAGCCCAGGATCAGGGTGATCCCGGAATCGCGGTCTAACCTTCGGTCGTACAGCATAAACAGCACCAC
>WGAB01000371.1 GCA_015489295.1 Caldifarciminota bacterium | reverse complement strand
GCCGCTGCTTTCCCTGTTTGCCGGTCAGTTTGTGATCAAGCAGATCGTGACCGTGTCCAACTTCGTGTTCATCCTGTACGCCCGGTGGCTGGACCGGCGGTGGAGCGTGGCCTCAGCCCACGGATAGGGGCACCGGCACAAAGGTCAGGATAAACAGGAGGATGGCCAGATAGCCGAGCCAGCGCCGGCGGCGGTCCAGTTCGCTTACCTGGTTCAGGGGCGCGGGGTGGTCAAACCGGATGAAGAACAGGATCAGCAGCGCCCAGGTCCACCATCCCATCCACAGAAATCCGAGAAGCAGCAGAACGACGAAGGTCACCCGGGAGATGATGCGGTGCAACGGGCCGAACAGGGCGTAGGCGATGTGGCCGCCGTCCAGCTGGCCCGAGGGAAGCAGGTTTAGGGCGGTCACAAAGAAGCCCAGCCAGCCTGCAAAGGCCACCGGGTGCAGGAACAGGGTGGCATCCGGCGGCAGGGGGCCCTTGACCAGCCACACCAGGATTCGGAAAAGCAGCGGCTCCCCGAGGTGCAGGGCCGTTTCGGACACCTCGTAGAGGGGCACCACCTGTGACCAGTGGATTCCCAGGATGGTGAGGGGCAGGGCCACCAGGATGCCGGCAAAGGGGCCGGCGGCGCCGATGTCCAGCAGGGCGTTGCGGGAGGGGATGGGCGAGCGGATTCGGATGACCGCCCCCAGGGTTCCGATCAGGGGATGGGGAAAGGGGATGAAGTAGGGCAGGGTGGCCCGGACCCCATGGTACCGGGCCAGCAGATAGTGCCCCATCTCGTGGGATCCCAGGATGGCCAGCAGGCTGAAGGCAAAGGGCGCGCCGGCCAACAGCGCCAGGGGATGCGCGAAGGGGTTCTGGCCCGCATGAAAGGCCCCGGCGAACAGGGTGGTGAGCACGGTCAGCAGGAAGAGCAGCCCATGCACCCAGAGCCGCTGGGGCTTGCGGAACGCCTCAGGCTCCACGGTCACATAGAGTTCGTAGAGGTCCGGAGCGATCCGGCGGAGGCTGGGAACATAGCCCGAGGCCATCAGAAGGCGGAAGAGTTCCTCGGACCGGCGCGAAGGGTCGCCGCCCACGAGGGTCCCCCGCAGCACCCAGGCGTTGGGCCCCAGGGGCTGCACGCTGTGGGGTGCGAAGTACGGTGCCACCAGAACCTGGAGCTCCTGGGGCAGGGCCAGGTCCCAGGGAGATACCGGCTCTTCAAAGTCCCAGGGCCACATTCAGGGAAGGATCTTCATGTTTCGCAAAAAGGCCTCGGTGCGGAAGATGAAGGGCATCTTGTGGTCCAGGTCGGGCGCGAACACGCCGATGTCCACCAGGAAAAAGCGCGAGCCGTAATTGAAGGCGATGAGCTTGAAGGGGCCGCCGAGCACCCGACGGTTGTTCTGCCACACGCCGTAGATCACCTGGGCCGGCTGGCCCAGAAAGGTGGTGCGTTCAAACCGCAGGGTGGCGGTATCCCGCAGCACATAGTCGCCGTCGTAGTACACCTGGGTAAGCTGGTCGCGGAGTTCCAGGAGGTTCCAGGGGTCCAGAGTACGGGGGGCGGGCTCCATGTACACCATGAAAAAGCGGTCGGGGTAGTGCTTGGCCAGGGCAAAGATGCTGTCCTGCTGCACGAAGAAGGCCCAGCCGCTGGGTACATCGATGTCCAGGTGCCACCGCTCCCGGACAATCTCGCGGATCTGTGCGTTGTGGCCGGCGAAGTACTCGCGTTTGAGGTAGTTCTGGAACATCCAGGCCATGAGGCTTTCCTTTACCGTGGGCAGGGCGGTTTCCAGCAGGCTCAAGGTGGCCTCCCACTTGGGGCCCGCGATGCCGATGATGTGGTCGTCGACGGCCAGCCGATGGCTCAGGATGTACAGGCCGGTTTTCTCGCCAAAGAGTTTCCGGTAAAGGGGCCAGTCGGGGGCCCCGGGGTAGGTGACAATCAACACGTTCTTGTGCTCCAGGTACCGGGGGATCAAACTGTCCGGCGGCACCACAAGGGTGAACAGCGATTCCGGCTGGGGCGTGTAAAAGAGTTCGTTGAGGCCCTGCACCCGGGCCAGGAAGGTGGAATCGTGGGTGATCACCACGAGTTCGTTCACCTGTCCCGCGGCGTAGCGGTAGATCCGGCGGCAGGAAGTCAAACTCAAGCCTGCAACCAGTCCTGCGATTCCGATCAACGGCCAGGCGTTTCGCATGTTTGCACCTCCCGGTTTCCAATTATACGAGTCCGGCCGGGTGCCGTATCATAGAACCCCGTGTAAATTCCCTTTTCGAAAATCCGGAAAGGCGGAGGAGCGTATGACACCCATGATGAGAAAAGACGGCTGGACGATTTTGCACTATGCCGCAGGCGAAGGAAATCTGCCCCTGGCCCGTTACTTTGTGCTGATGAGCAAAACCGTAGAGGTGCCCGACCAGGAGGGCGTGATGCCCATCCATGTGGCCGCTTACTACGGCAAGCTGGAGGTGCTGAGGTTCCTCCTGGACAAGATCCAGAACCCGGACGCCCAGCAGGACCGAAACGGTTTGACACCGCTGCACTATGCCGTGCTGGGCGAGCAACCCGAGGCGGCCCGGGAACTCCTGGCGAGAGGTTGCCATCCCAATGCCCGGGACAAGAACGGCATTACGCCGTTGCACCTGGCTGTTCTGAGGGAGCGGCCCGATCTGGTTACCCTGTTGCTGGACCACGGGGCCGAGGTGAACGCCAGCGACCGGGACGGGGAAACCCCGCTGCACATTGCCGCCTATCTGGGAGCCGTGGAAACGGCCCGGGTTCTCCTGGATCGGGGCGCCGACCCAAAGGCGGGAGACCGACACGGGTTCACGCCCCTGCATGCGGCCTGTGCCACGGGCTTTTCCCGGATGAAGGACTTTCTGGTCCAGGAAAAGGGATACCCTGAAGACGCCCCTCCTCCCAAGGAGTTCCAGAGGATCACCTCTCTGACCCGGAAGTCCCATGTGGAGGTGGCCCGGCTGCTCCACGAGCACGGGGCCGACATTAATGCCCGCGACCAGCGCCAGGATACCCCTCTCCACGTGGCGGCGGTCACCGGCAACCGGGAACTGGTGGACCTGCTGCTTCAGTGGGGGGCCGATCCCTTTGCCCGGAACGCTTACGGCGACACCCCGCTGGATCTGGCCCGCCAGGCCGGGTACGAAGACATCGTGGATCTCCTAACCCGGGCGCGTAGCGGCGGGACCCGGGGCTAAGCCCGCCACCTCCTCCAAGATCCGCACCTGATACAGGGCGACCTCCCGCTCGGTGGGGAAATGCTGCCGGGCATGAACTTCGGCCCGGCGCCCCAGGCGTTGTCGGCGCTCCGGGTCTTCCAGCAGGGCCGCCACCTCTTCCGCGAACCGGTCGACCCGACCTGGCGGCACCCACACCACCCCGGGGCTGTTCCCTAGGCAGGAACGGCTCTCTAAGAGCTCCCAGGCTACCACCGGCACCCCCAGGCTCAATGCCTCCACCACCGGCCGGGTGCAGGTGCTGAGGTCAGCCAGCCCCAGGTAAAGGTCGGCCGCCGAGTACACCGGCGCCAGCTCCTCATGGGGCACATACCCCAGGAACCGCACTCTGGAAAGGAGATCCCGGCCCTGGAGTTCCTGCCGGAGCCGGGGTTCCAGGGGCCCGGTACCCACGAGAAGGAGTAGCAGGGGCACCTCCCGGAGACGTTCCAGGATGGCGGGCAACAGGTGCAGCCCCTTGAAGTGATCCAGCCGTGAGACCAGCAATAGGATCGGCAGATCCTCGGGCAGCCCCAGCCGTTGCCGTGCGTCGGGCACCCGGTGCCAGTGCTCGGGGCGGGGCTGGGGGAGTTCCACGAACCGGTGCAGGATGCCGTACCTGCGGGCCAGGGTTCGGCCGCCGGTGCCGTCGTTGACCACGAGCAACCGGTCTACGGGCACCCGGTAGGCCAGCAGATGCTCCAGATTGGTGAGGATTCCGCGGGGTGTGGGCCGAAACTCCAGGAACCGCACCACGCCGAAGAGCCTGAGCACCGTGGGAACCCCGAAGGTCCTGCCCAGCGCGCCCACGGGCAGCGCTACGAAGCCGGAATGGCCCAGGATCAGATGAAACCGTTGCTGCCCCAGGAGCCGGCGGCCCGCGCGGTACAGGCGCCAGGCATAGGAAGGGAACCGCCAGAGATGGCTCCAGGGGCCGGGCCGCTCGGTGGCCGGAAGCCCCGGCACCGGATGCAGGAAATAGTCCTCTTCTACAGGGGCAAAGGCCCGGGGATTGCGGGCGGGAAATACCAGGTGCATCTCAAAGCGTTCCCGCAGGTAGCCCATGACATACCGGGTAACCGGGTTGGGCTCAGACCGCCGCCACTCGCCGGGCCAGGGGGTCAGAAGGAGCAGCCGGGGTTTCTCACTCATGGCGCCGCCGAATCAGGGTTTGCCAGGATGCCCGATCCTCCGCAGACCAGGGCACGAGCACAAAGAGCGTGAGCACGAGGCCCAGGAACCGGTGAACCCCGATGCCGGTTGCCAGGGCCAGCAGGGCAAAGAAGAGGCCCGGGGCCACCTCCCGGGTCCCCGGCAGCCGAAGGCCCAGGGCGCGGCTTCGAGCCATCAAAAAGCCCAGCGAAAGGCCTGTGGAAAGCACGAAGGAGGTGGCGAGCCCCAGGGGGCCCCACCGCCAGGTCAAGAGCAACGCCAGGGGCACATAGGCGCCGTTCCGCAGGGCATCGGCCAGGAACAGCAGTTTCATGTCGCCCAGCGACCGGGCGGCCACCCCCAGCGGCGCCGCCCAGCCCAAAAGCACCACATGCAGCACCAGCACCGCCAGGTACAGGCCTGCCCCCGCATACTGGCTCCGCGAGATCAGCACCACCAGTTCGTTCCGGAACAGGAACGCGGGCACCGCCAGGGCCAGGCTCAGCAGCCAGTACAGCCGGATCACGCGGTCGGCCAGGAGGTGCCCCTGTCGCCGGGCGCCGTCCCGCAGGCTGATCTCCGGGGCCAGCACCTCCAGCGGAATCCAGAGGAGTTTCTTCAGGAACTCTTCCACGCGGCGGGCCAGGCCGAAGAGGGCCAGCGACCCCCAGGTGGACGCAAGGGAAAGCACCACGTAGTCGAAGTAATGGAACACCGGCGAGAAAAATGTGTGGTACACGGCGAACCGCACGAAGCGCAGCAGTTCGGGATCCGGCCGGAACCGCAGGGGATGGCCCGGCCGGAGCAGGCTCAGGGCGAGGCCGCTGGACACCAGAAAGGACAGGGCCGCCAGGCCGTACACCCGGTGCAGGGTGAGCGCGTGCCGGATCCCAAAGAGCAGCACGGTAAACAGCGTTTGGCCCAGCAGGAACACCCAGGCGGCGGTGGTCACGCGCCGATGGGCCACCAGGGCCGTGCTCTGGAGCTGGTTCCAGGCCTGAACCCCAAAGGCGAGCAACGCCACGGGCAACAGTTGCCAGAACGCCCGGCCCGGCAACGCCCGGGCGACCAGCCAGGCCAGCAGGGCCACCAGCAGTACCAGGCCGGCATAGGCGGCGAACACCAAGCCCTCCAGGGCCCGGACCTGTTCCGGTTCCCCGCGCGCCTCGTACAGGGGCACGAACCGCGGGAGCACCAGGGGCATCCCCATCTTCAGGAACTCCAGAAGGAACAGGGCGGTGCCGGCGGTGCCGAAGTAAAGCCCCCGTGAGGCTTTGGAGAGCCCCAGGCTCAGGAGCTTGACCTGCACCAGGG
>WGAB01000370.1 GCA_015489295.1 Caldifarciminota bacterium | reverse complement strand
CCCCGGGCGGCCTGGTGCTGGCCTCGGTGCAGATCGCCATGGCCCTGCACGACCATCCGGCGCCCACCACGGTGATCGTGCCCCACTACGCCATGTCGGGCGGCACCCTGATCGCCCTCGCGGCCGACAAAATCCTGATGGATCCCCACGCGGTGCTGGGACCGGTGGATCCCCAGTTGATGGTGCAGGAGGCCGGACCCGTGCCCGCTGCCTCCATCCTGAAGGTGGCCCGCGAGAAGGGCAAGGAGGCCTCCGACCAGCTGCTGCTCCAGGCCGATGTGGCCGAAAAGGCGATCCGCCAGGTGGAGGACATCGTGTACACCCTGGTGCGCGATAAACTGCCCGAGGACAAAGCCCGGGAACTCGCCCGGAAACTGTCCACCGGCGTGTGGACCCACGATTACCCCATCATGTTCTCCGAGGCCAAAGCGCTGGGGCTGCCCGTGGAAAACCGGATTCCGGAAGAGGTGTATGCCATCATGGAGCTCTACCCGCAGGCGCACCCGCAACGGCCCACGGTGGAGTACATTCCCCATCCCGCACCCCGCCGCGGCAACCAGAAGTCGGCGTAATTTCGGGAAACCTTAGAGCGCCCCGGCCTCCAGCAGATCACCGAGCAACTGCAGCACGGCGGCATGGCTCCAGGCCAAGGGCTGCGCCGGGCCGGGGGCGCCCTGGTTTTCGCTCCGGCTTTTGAGGTGCCAGTAAAAGCGGCCCGCCGGCTCCCAGGCGGTGCCGGGCCATTGCTCGGGCAGGGGGCCTTCGGGCAGGCGCTCCATCAGCCGCCACGCCCGCGAAGGATCCCCAAACTTCAGGGCCAGGCGGGCGGCCCACACCGAGGTGATCCACCAGACACCGCCCCCAAAGTACCGGTCGCGCTCGCCGGTTTCCGGAATCACAAAACGCCGGAGCCCGAGGCCGTCGGGTGAAAGCCAACGGTCCAGCAGGGCCAAAAGGCGCCGGGCCGGGGCCGGCTCCAGGATGCCCCCGAAATCCAGAAACACCTGGAGCGTGGCCGCATCCCAGCCTACGGCCCGCCCCTGCCACCACATCTTGCGGGGGAGCCCCGCCGGGCTGAGGTGCTTCCGGAAAAAGGCCCGGAGTTCCTGAACCACCGGGGAAACCCAGGAAAACCGGGATGTGCCGGCCTCCAGGGCCCGGTGCACGGCCGCCAGGGTCCAGGCGTGCAGGGCCTGGTCGTACATTTCCCAGGGGCCGGCACAGGGCTCCCGCCAGAACCGGGCCAGGTACCGCAGCCCGATCTCCAGCACCTCGCTGGAGAGCCACGGCCGGCCGGTTCGGGCCTCCAGTTCCATCAAAAACCAGAGGTTCAGGGCCACACCGTCGTACTGGCGCTCGGCCCAGGGCTGGCGGATCCAGGTGCCATCGGGCCGGTACCGGGCCCGGGGATGGAACGCTTCCTCCAGGGCCCGGGGATCGCCCGGGGGCAGCGCCGCGGCCCGGGCCATGCGGGGCGCCTCCTGCTCCAGGATCTTCACACTGAACCTGGCCGCCCGCTGCACCGCAGGCCCGGCCTGCCACCGCAGCAACGCCAAACCCACCAGGGCGTGGTCCCGGAGCCACACCTTCTGGTACGGGCGGTAATCGGTGGAGGCCAGGAATCCGCCCCCGGGCGTCTGGTGCTTACGAATCCAGGCGATATGGGACGCCGCCAGGCGCAGCATCCGCTGCCGGGTCCACCGCTGCATCCGCACCCCTATGGACTGGAGCCAGCCTACGACCCGTTGTCCTGAGCCCTTTTCCGGCCTTCACCGCCGAAGAGCACGGTGACCTGAAGGCTCGGGTGCCAGCGCGACAGGCTCGGTGCGCCGCGCACCTCGGCACCGTCCTCCAGTTGCCACTCGCCGAAGGGCACATAGGCCAGGGTGGCGTGAAGCCCCAGCGCCAGGAACGAGGTCAGCGGCACGAACACCAGGGTTCCCACGCCCACCATCACACCCCCGCAGGTCAGGCGGGTCATGCGCTCGGGGTGTACCAGCAGGC
>WGAB01000369.1 GCA_015489295.1 Caldifarciminota bacterium | reverse complement strand
GCAGAAGAGCACGCGGTCAATCTCGGCGTAGGTGTGGCCCAGTTCCTCCTCGTCGGTCTGGCCCTTCCACAGGCCGGCGGAGGGCTTCTTTTTGATGATGTTGGCGGGCAGGCCCAGGTACTCGGCGAGTTGCCACACCTGGGTTTTGTACAGGTCGCCGATGGGATAGATGTCGGCGGCCAGGTCGCCGTACTTGGTGCCGTAGCCGAGGAGCAGTTCGGTTTTGTTGGAGGTGCCCACCACGATGTAACCCAGCAGGTTGGCATACAGGTAGTTCAGGATCATCCGAACCCGGGGTTTGACATTGGCCAGGGCGAGCCGCCGAACGGCCTCGGGGAAGTCGTTGTCGGGCATGTAGGACTGGAACAGGGCCACGGCGTCGTTGATGGGAATCACCCGGTGGGGAATCTGGTGTTGTTCCACGAGGTTCAGGGCATCGCGCAGGTCCCATTCCGGGGTCACCCCCTCCTCAGGCATGATGAGGGCGAGCATCCGGTCGCCCAGGGCCTGCTGGGTCAAAAGGGCCACGAGCGAGGAATCAATGCCCCCGGAAAGGGCCACGAGCCCGCCTTTGGCCCCCACCTTTTCCACCCGGGTCTGGATGGACTTGACCAGGATCCGGGTGATCACCGGCAGTTCGGAAACCGGCAGTTCGGGTTGAATCCGACCGTTCATCATCCGTTCTCCCGGGTCATTTCGTCGTAGGCCCGCAGCAGTTCTTCCAGGATTTCCCGGCGCACCTCCCGCACCCGCAGGTCACGGCGCCGCAGGGTTCGGGCCTCCTCCAGGTCCACATCCACCACCAGCAGGTGTTCCTCCAGAAGCGGTGCCATGGCCAGAAGTTCCCCGCGGGCCGAGAACACCATGCTGCCGCCCCAGTAGGTTACGCCGTCCTGGATGCCGGCCTGGTTCGCAAAGGCCACGGGCACCAGGTTGTCCAGCACCCGCTCCTGCAGGAAATTCTGCCAGGTTTTCACCTTGGTGGTGGTATAGGGGGATGCGGAAAGCACGATCAGGATCTCAGCGCCCCGGAAGGTGAGCGCCCGGGCCGGCTCCGGGAACCACACATCCTCGCAGATCAGGATGCCGATGCGGCCGAAGGGGGTGGAAAACACGGGCAGCCGGTGGCCCGGGGCGAAGTAGCGCTTTTCGTCAAACAGGCGGTAATTGACGAGTTGCACCTTGTAGTACTTGCCCTGGATCTTGCCGTCGCCGATGAGGGCGGCGGCGTTGTGGAAAAAGCCGAGGGAGGTGCGGTCCACAAAGCCCACGATGGTCCAGAGCCCCAGGTCGCCGGCGAATTCCCGGATTTCTTCCAGGGCCATCAGGTTTTCGTCCACCTTGTCCAGGTAGATGTCGCCGGAGCCGAAGCCCAGGGTGGCGAGTTCCGGGGTGACGGCGAGGTCCACGCCCTGCTCGTGGGCCTGTTGCATCAGGGCCTTGATCCGTTCCTTGTTGCCTGCGATGTCGCCCAGGCGGGTTTCCACCTGTAGAAGCCCCAGGCGGAGTTTGCGACTCAGGGGATTGGGTGCCACAGCATCCTCCTTAAACCTTCAATTTTACAGGTCGTGGAGGGCTTTCCGCGGAAGAGCGCTTTGAAGGAACGGCGGGGGCTGCCTCTAACGCCCTGCCCTCCGGCAACCTTTCCCGTGCCGGGAGAGAGCGTGCCGAGGGGGATCGTTGCGAAGGCCCTGCCTCCAGCTTTTTTCTCCCACAAGGCGGATCATCCCCAGGACCTGGCCATTCAACAACTTCCTCCCCCAGGGGACCATCGCCAACTCTTTGTGGTTCAACAACTTCCTTCCTCTGAGGGACCAATTTGCGATAACTCCTTGTGGTTCAGTAACTTCCTCCCCCTCAGGGGGAGGATTGAGGTGGGGGTGCTCCGGAGGAGCCGCCTCAGCGGCGATGGCCGACTCTTGGAGTGCGGTGCCCCGGCACCGCTCTGGAACTCGGGCAAGCCCCTGCCAGCAATTCTCCTCAAGACTTGACAAGCCCCTCTCTCCCACTATAAAAAACTTGAAACCCGGAGGTTGAACCTTGCACGGGCAACGGAAAACTGAACTACGGGATCGGCAGGAGGAGATTGTGAATCTTGATGCTTCCTTTCCCCCTACTCTCCTTACTTTTCCCGTCCTCCCCGTGTTTCAACCGTGGCCCCGGTATCCTTCAGATAAACCGATGTGGTCCAGACCGATGGGCTCCCTCCTCCAGAAGGGCTCTGAAAGTCTTCAGGCCGATAAAGCTGGAAACGGGACCGGTGCGCAGGCCATGGACACCACTGGATGCAATAAAACCCCTTCATCGGGGATTTCAACTTTTTAGAAGGAGGTGGGGAATGAGGGCCCTATGGGTCGGTTTGACCCTGAGCCTGCTTGCACTCTCTTGCAGAACTGGAGACCTGGAAAAGCCCAATCCCTACCCCGGCTACTGCTCGGAAGAACCAGGTGGGGTGTGGGGACAGATCCATTATTCCGATGTTGCTGTATCTCCTAATGGGACAATTGTCTCTTTCGTCTATTCCGGAAATCCTTACGGTAACCCGCCCGGCAAGGATACTATTGGAATTTTCTTCTATTTTGTGAAAGAGGATCGTTTTAAAGCATTCCTCACAGGATTGATCTTCACCGGATTCCCACTCCCAAGCGGCCTCGATTTTTCACCGGATGGAAAGTGGCTTGTGTTTTCGTGGGGGAAGCAGATCTGGAAGATCAAGGTGAATGGGGACAGTTTGACCCAGTTGACCTCCTCAGGAGAAAATTTCTTCCCCAGATGGTCCCCGGATGGGAGAAAAATTATCTATGAGCAGGGTTACGGGGATTCACCAGGGACCTGGATGATGAATTCTGATGGAGGAGATAAGCGCAAGGTAGGAGACAGATGGTGGATCGCTGATTGGGCTCCGGATGGGGGGCATTTGATTTTTGTGGATTGGGAGGGGCATCATCCGGTGATTGCCTATGCGGATACATCGGGTGAGGAGTACAGGATTCTTTTGAGGGGAGGAGAGCTGGATATCATACAGATTGATGGTCTTGCTTACTCCCCCGATGGTTCAAAGATTCTATTTGTGGCACAGAGACCAGGGGAAGGACCGATGGTGTGGGTGATGGACGCCGATGGCTCCAACCCGGTGCCCTTGGCCTGGGGGAAATATGCCAACTGGTCAAAAGACGGAGAAAAGATTTTATATACAAGGCCCGAAAAGGGAGACATCTGGATCATGGATACCAAGGGATGCAACAAAACCCCCTTCATCGGGGATTTCAACTTCTTGGAAGGGGGTGGAGGATGAGACAGAGGTTCCTGTCTCTATCTATGGATCTTTCACGGTTTCCCGATTCACGAACTTTGGTATTCAGTGCATTAAATTCAGAGAAAACAAAATTCGTCCTCTGGAGAATAAACATAGATGGAACAGGTTTTGAACAGATTACTTTTTGAGCTTCCCGGTCGCGGCTAAAGCCGCTCCTACGATAACCTGCGAGTAGGCTGTAGGAGCCGCTTCAGCGGCGATTTAGTAATACTTCCTCCTTGTTTTGCGATTTCCTTTTGCCGATCGGCCGGTGACCCACGCACGGTGCTCTATGCCACCATGCCGATGACCGCGAGCACCATGAGGACGGCGGTAATGCGGGTACCCAGGGCGATGCGGGCCTGATGCTGCTGCATCTGCGCCCTCTGTTCAGGTGTGGGTGGGCCGTTTTGGGTTGCAATGGTCGCGTCCAAGGCTACCAATTGCTTGACCGAGCGGCCCTGAAAGTAGGAGCCTGTGAAAAACGCCAGGATGCCCGCCAGTGCCCCCAGGGCGAGCGGTAATCTGGGGCCGAACAGGATGGCGAGATCGAAACCGTGCATCATGCCATATAGGCCCAATCCCGCCAGCACCGTGATCAGTCCGGACAGGGCGATGATTTGGGGAAAACGCGTTTCGCTGGCCAGCATTTGCATTACCCGGCCTCCCGTCTGGCCCATCCGCTGTATCACCGGCTCTAAAAAGAAGAGCATGAAGAGCGTCGTCCCCATCCAGAAGATGGCGGCGAAAATATGAATGAACCGCAATATGGTGGTGAAATCCATAGTTGCCTCCTAATAGTTTTTTTACTGCGCCCGTTTTACCTAAGTGATCTTAACACCCGGGGACGGGTCCCCGGTTTCCACCTGGAGTGTGGCATGCCACGGCGAGAAAGGCCCGAGGTTTCCTCCTCAACCAGGGGTTCGAGGAACCGTTAGCCGCTTCTGGAGAGGAGATCGACGCCTGGTTCAGGTGACCTCGGAAGGTTCCGAAGCCTGGGCCTTCTGCGTTGCAGAGGCGCGCGTTTTCTTTCTCTCCATTCTCCGCTTAAAGTTCCGTGCCTTGGCGTCGACCCTGGGGTAGTAGAGGTGCGTGAAGAGGGCGGAAGGGGGACAGGGGCAGATTCCTAAGATTCGTCAACCCCGCACAGGGCCAAAATCATGACCGGTCGAATGATCTCCCGCTTTTCTCTGCAGCCCGAAGATACACGCATCCCCAGGCCTTGTCAAGGAACGATGGAAAAGTGGGGAACGCATGCGGGGCAGGGACGCCACAATGGAGCAACCTGCAGACGCGGACGATTTGGAGCGGTCCGCCCGCCAGGGGCGGGGAGGATTGCTATCGCGGCTGAAGCCGCTCCTACAAGGGCCAGGTTTTTGTAGGAGCCGCTTTAGCGGCGATGGCCGACTCTTGGAGTGCGGTGCCTCGGCACCGCTTTGAAAGCCGGAGGTTCCCCCGTTCACAAAGGGCACGGCTCCCGTCTAAACAGCACTGGAAGGCTCCACGTCGGAATTCCAGAGCGGCACCCAGGTGCCGCACTCCAAAATGCCCTCCCCTCAATCCCCTCCCAGAGGGAGGGGACGATTTGCTGTCGGGCTTGCCAGGGGCGGGGATGAATTGGCTTATCGTGGCTGAAGCCGCTCCGGAGGCACCTCCGCTTCCGGAGATCACCGCAGCAGGGCCTCAATGCGGGCCTTGAGGCGCTCGGCCGTGCCCGGCATGTAGCCCACCTGCTTGAACACGATACGGCCGTCCGGCGATACGACGAAGTGGGTGGGAAAGGCGTTTACCCGGTAGGCCTCGCGAATGCGCCGGCCCTGGGGCAGAATC
>WGAB01000368.1 GCA_015489295.1 Caldifarciminota bacterium | reverse complement strand
CACGAAACCCAGTACAACTACGCGGATGTGGCCTATCTGCTGGCCCAGTTGATGGGGGGCGATCCGTCCCACACCGTGGGCGGCTACATCGCGGCGCCGCCGGAGGAGGCCCAGATCGAGTACTTCCGGGACACGCTGTACGGCTGGCACTACCCCTATGCCTGGAAGGCCCAGATCCTCTGGGGTGGAGCCACTCGGTGGCATATTGACGAGGACTCCCTGCTGACCTCCGGCGTCTGGCGGCCGCCCGATAACGCCCACTACCTGGGGCACGATCCCGAGGCGCCGCTTCCCGAGGTGGGCGGCTACAACCGCCGGTGGGACGGCCTCCTGGACCTCCTCCAGAAGCAGGCCTCCGGAGCACTGCACCCCGGCCGCATCTACACCCACACCCTGTTCGTGGAACAGGTCCAAATGCTGGACACCGCCTTCATCGCCGAGTTCCGGAACCGGCTGCAAAGCCTGGATTCCCTTACGGCTGCCGGTCGCATCCGCTGGGTGGGGATCGCCGAGGCCGTGCAGATCTGGCAAACCGAGTACGACGAGCGGCCCAACCTGTACTCCTACCTGTACGGTGACATCACCCCGCCCTTCCGCGACTCCCTGTGGCTCCAGATGGACGACGGCGTACGGCTGGAGGCCACCCTGTTCCGGCCCGTGGACCCGGTGCCGCCGGGAGGTTTCCCGGGCCTCATCTTCGTCCACGGCCTGGGCGGCTCCAAACGCCAGATGGAACCCGTGGCCGAGTCCTATGCCCGCCGGGGATACGTGACCCTGGCCTATTCCGTTCGGGGACAGGGCTTTTCCGAGGGCCTGTCAACCCTTTTCTCGTACCGGGAGCGGCAGGATCTCGGCCAGATCGTCCAGTGGCTCAAGGCCCGCCCCGAGGTCAACGACACGCTGATCGGGGTGTCCGGTGCCTCCCAGGGCGGCTTCCACGCCTGGTTCGCCGGGCTGGATTCCCTCGGCGTGCGGGCGGTGGCACCCGCCAACAGCACCCCGCTGGTATCAGAGTGCCTGGCCCGCGACGGCTGTTACCTGATGCCGGTCACCGCGGGCATGCTGCCCACGGCCGCGGTGCGGGTCGACACCCATGCGTACCCGGTGTATCGCTGGCTCCTGGCCGACGAGTACGACTCCGTACGGGCCGTGGCGGCCCGGGGCCGGGACTTTGATTCCACCTGGGTGGCTCGCTCGGAAAGCCGGTTCCTTATCGCCGGTGCCTGGCACGACCATGTGTTCTGGACCAACCACCTGCCCGGGGCCCACGCCGTGGCGCCCCGCCAGCCCCTCCTCTACCTGGGCACCGGAGGCCACGGATCGGAAACCGCCCCCGGGGAAATCGCCTTCCGGAACCTGCTGGGCCAAGCCTTCTTTGACGCGTGGCTTCTGGGCCGTACCGAGGCCCTGGATACCCTGCCCGCCATCACCGTAGCCCTGGGCCCCGACTGGCAACATCGCACCTTTGACGCCTGGCCCGAGCCCACCTGGCTTTCCCTCTACCTGCACGGCGACGGCTCTCTAACGGAATCGCCTCCCACCGCCGCCGACACACCGGTCACCCTCGTTCATGCCCGGCTGATGCCCGAATACACCTGGGAGGTGGCGGTCCAGGACTACTTCCGCCACGTTCCCCAGGCCTTCCTCCTGAACGAACGGGTGTGGACCACGGAGCCCCTGATCGACACCCTGATCCTCCTGGGTGCTCCGCGGGTTCAGGTGTTCGCCCGGAGTTCCGCGCCCCGGTTCCAGATCAATTTCGAGCTGTACGACCTGCCGCTGGCGGGTACGCCGGTCCTCCTCACCCAGGTGAGCGTGGGGATCCGCAACAATCCAGACACCACCCAGTGGCACAACCTGGAAGGGGCCATGAACCTGGTGGGCTGGGTGGTGCCGCCCGGGCACCGGCTCCAGCTCCGCTGGGTCACCGTCAACCTGGTCCCCGCCGACACCTTCCTGTGGTCCATTCCCTACTGGGCCGACGGCCGCCACACCCTGGCACTGGACCCCGCGCATCCGGCCGTGTTGCGTTTGCCCCTGTTGCAGCCCTATGGGGTTGGAGAAACCCCGATCCGTACGGAACTCCGGGTATGGCCGGTGCCGGCGCGGGGGTGGGTGTTCCTCACGGCGGCGCATCCGTTGCCCTCCTTTGTGGAACTTTATGGCCCTGCAGGCCGGCGCCTGTACCGCCTTCCCCTGCAGCCCGCCGCCCAACCAGGCGCAGCCCTGCTTCCGTTGCCCCGGCTGCCTTCGGGCGTGTACCTCCTGAATCTCCCGGGAAACCGAAAAGGGCAGAAGATTGTGGTGGTGGGAGGGCCGTAGGAGCACAGGCCAATTGGGCGTTTTGCGTGACTCCTGTCCCCGGAAAGCCTACAGGCTGCTCCGGACCAGGCGTTCCAGGTCCAAACCCCTCTCCCGGGCCTGTTTCACGAGATCCTGGGGCAGAGTAAAGGTCACGTGCTCCTCTTTGACCACCAGCTCTTCGGGAGGCGAGCCCCCGAGTTCCTGCAGCGTTTCCAGCACCTCGTGCACCAGGTCCTCTGGGGTGGAGGCCCCGGAGGTCACCCCCACGGCGCGCACATCCCGGAACCATTCCGGTTGCAGATACGAGGCATCGGGCACGAGGTACCCCCGGGCTCCGGCCTTTTCGGCCACCTCGCGGAGCCGGTTGGAATTGGAACTCTGAAAAGACCCAATGACCAGTACCACCTCGGCCTTCCGGGCCAGCACCTTTACGGCGTCCTGCCGGTTCTGGGTGGCGTAGCAGATGTCGGCGGCCGAGGGCATCCGCAGGGCTGGAAACCGTTGCCGCAGGATTTCAATGATCTCCCGGGTATCGTCCAGGGAAAGGGTGGTTTGGGTGATCACCGCCACCTTGTCGGGGTTCGGCACCTGCACCCGTCGGGCGTCCTCGGCGGTTTCGATCAGCACAATATGGTCCGGGGCCTCGCCCAGCGTGCCCTCTACCTCCACGTGGCCCCGGTGGCCGATCAGGAAGATGGTGTAGCCTTCGCGGGCGTAGCGCCGGGCCTCGTGGTGCACCTTCATGACCAGCGGGCAGGTGGCGTCCAGCACCCGCAGGCCGCGGGCCCGGGCTTCCTCCCACACCCTGGGCGACACCCCGTGGGCCGAGAAGACCACCACCGAGCCCGGTGGAATCTCCGAAATCTCTTCGACGAACACGGCCCCCTGCTCCCGGAGCCGCTCCACCACCCGGCGGTTATGGACGATGGCGTGGCGCACGTACACCGGCGGCCCGTAGAGTTCCAGGGCGATCTTGACGATGTCGATGGCGCGGTCCACCCCGGCGCAGAAACCGCGGGGCCGCACCAGGTAAACCTTGAACCTCGGCATGGTGGTGCAGTTATACGGGGTGTTGCCCCGGGGTGCAAATTCTTGACCTTTGGGGTCAACGAAACCCATGCTGCATAATCTGGAGGCCATGTGTTTGGGGATTCCCGGTGAGATCGTGGAGGTTTACGAAAGGGACGGCCTCAAGATGGCCCGGGTGCGCTTCGGCGGCGTCACCCGGGAGGTGTCCCTGGCCTTTACCCCCGAAGCCCAGCCAGGCGACTACGTGATCGTGCACGTGGGCTTTGCCCTGCAGGTCCTCGATACCCAGGAGGCCCAGGAGCTCCTGAGCCTGCTCCGCGAAATCGAGGAGGCCGGCTCCGCGGAATCATGAAATACCTGGACGAGTTCCGCGATCCCCAGCGAGCCCGGACCCTGCTGGCCGAAATCCACAGGACCGTTACCCGGCCCTGGACCGTCATGGAGGTCTGCGGCAGCCAAACCCACAACTTCCTTCGCTACGGGATCCCCGATCTCCTGCCCGAGACCCTCACCCTGGTGCATGGCCCCGGCTGCCCGGTGTGCGTGACCCCGGTGGAAATCGTGGACCAGGCGGTGGCCCTGGCCGAGCAGCCGGAGGTGATCCTGCTGTCCTACGGCGATATGCTCCGGGTACCCGGAACCCACGACGATCTGTTAACGGTGAAGGCCCGGGGCGGCGACGTGCGGATGGTGTACTCACCCCTGGAAGCCCTGAAGGTGGCCCGGGAAAACCCGGACAAGCAGGTGGTGTTCCTGGCCATCGGCTTTGAAACCACGGCGCCGGCCAACGCCGCCGCCGTACTCCAGGCCGAACGCCTGGAGGTTCCCAATCTCTACTTCCTGGTGTCCCAGGTGCGCGTGCCTCCGGCCCTCGAGGCCCTGCTGCAGGATCCCGAGGTTCAGGTGCAGGGGTTCCTGGCCCCCGGCCACGTGACCACCGTCATGGGATACCGGGAGTACGAGCCCATTGCCGAAACCTACCGGGTGCCCATTGTGGTCACCGGGTTCGAGCCCGTGGACCTCTTGGTGGGCCTGCTGGAGCTGGTTCGGCACCTGGAGGCCGGCGAGTACGGCGTGTGGAACGCCTACAAGCGCTCGGTTCGGCCGGAGGGCAATCCCATCGCCCGCCGCCACATGCTCCAGGTGTTTGAAATCTGCGACATGAAGTGGCGCGGCATGGGCCTGATCCCCCGGTCCGGGCTGTGCCTGCGGCCCGAGTTCCGCCACCGCGACGCCCGATGGGTGTTCCGCGATCTTCTGGCCGATCTCCGGCCCCAGGAATCGCCCCTGTGCATCGCCGGCCAGATCCTGCGGGGCATCAAAAAGCCCACCGATTGCCCGGCCTTCGGCCGAGAATGCACACCCCAGAATCCCCTGGGCGCCCCGATGGTCTCCTCCGAGGGTGCCTGTGCCGCATACTATCGCTATGGCCGATTGGCAAAGGGAACCTGAGGGCCTCGGCTGCCCGCTGCCCAAATCGGACTATACCGAAGTGGTGCTGGCCCACGGCGGTGGCGGCCGCCTGAGCCGGCAACTTTTGGAGCAATGGATCCTGCCCTGCCTGGAAAACCCCGTGCTCCGACAGCTGGGCGATAGCGCCATCCTCGACCTGGAGGGACTGCGACTCGCCTTTACCACGGATTCCTACACGGTCACCCCCCTGTTCTTCCCGGGCGGAGACATCGGCGAACTGGCCGTGTACGGCACCATCAACGACCTCACGGTGGCCGGTGCCGAGCCCCGGGCCCTGTCCCTGGCCCTGATCCTGGAAGAGGGGTTTCCCCTGGCCTCCCTGCACCGCATCCTGGAGAGCATTCGCCGGGCCGGCGCGCGAGTGGGGGTGCCGGTGGTCACCGGCGATACCAAGGTGGTCGAACGGGGCAAGGGCGACGGCGTGTTCATCAACACCGCCGGCATCGGCCTGGTGCCTGAAGGCCGCGACCTGGGGCCCCATCGGATCCGGCCCGGCGACCACATCCTGGTGAACGGCCCCATCGGCCAGCACGGCCTTGCCATCCTGGCAGCCCGGCAGAACCTGTTTCCGGAGATGGACCTCAGGAGCGACACCGCCCCTCTGTGGCCCCTGATCCAACACCTCTACGAAGCGGGCATCGTGCCCCACGCCATGCGCGACCCCACCCGGGGCGGCGTGGCTTCCGCCCTCAACGAACTGGCCGAACAGGCGGGCCTGGGCATGGACCTGTGGGAATCGGAACTGCCGATTTCTCCGGAGGTGGAGGGGGCCGCCGAACTCCTGGGCCTGGACCCCCTGTACGTTGCCAACGAGGGCAAGGTGCTGATCTTCGTGGCCGAAGATCAAGCCGATCGGGCGCTGGAAGCCCTCCGCCAGCATCCCCTCGGCCGGGAGGCCCGCGACATCGGCCGGGTCACCCAGGAGCACCCCGGCCTTGTGGTCCTGCACACCGTCATCGGGGGCCGGCGCGTGGTGGACATGCTTTCGGGCGAACAGCTGCCCCGGATCTGCTGAGGGCGATTTATTCCTCCGACTCCCGGGACAGGTCCTGTTTGTGGCCCCTGGTCAGCATCTCATAGGCCTTGCGCACCACTTCCCGCTCGCTTTTGTAGGAAAGCCGCTGCAAAGCCTCCTCAATGGGCAGCCACAGGACCTCGTCCACCTCAAAGTCGTGGCGGCTGGGATCCCCACCCTTGTACTGCATCAGGTAAAAGTACACCACCTTGTGGTGCCGCACCTTTTCGCCGTCCTCGCGCCAGTAGTACCAGTAGTCGATCTTGTCGATAAAGGCGCGGGGTGCCACCTCAAGGCCGGTTTCTTCCTGCACCTCCCGGACAGCGGTTTCCAGGGTTTTCTCCCCCTTTTCCACCAGTCCCTTGGGCAGGGCGAGCCGGTCCCGAACCCGGATCACGGCCACCCAGATTCGGCCGTCTTCGTCGCGGCGATACACGACGCCACCGGCGGAAACGTGGAATTCGGTTCTCATTCCCTCCTCCTGGGCCACAGGTGGCCCGGCGATTCCAGGCGGAACACGAGGATCAGCAGCAACACACCCCCAAAGTATAGCGCGGCGGTCACCGGCAGGTTGAGCCAGGGAGACCCCAGGTGTACCGGTACCACAAGCACCAGCGGCAACAGGGATACCGGCAGGAGCTTCAGGACCCATCGGCTGGCGCCCGGGGGCAACGGCACCTGCCGGCGTCGGGCTGCCATGAGCACCAGTGCCTGGACCGTGCCAGCCAGGGAGGTGGCCAGGGCGAGGCCGGGGAAGTCCAGGTATCGCGGCAGCGTAAGGGCCAGTACCACGTTGGTGGCCGCACCGATGGCAAAGCTCACGTTGGGCCAGAGGATCTCGGCCCGGGCAAAGAACACGTTCAGGTTCACCCGCACCAGCCCATAGGGCACCACATTCAATAAGTAAAACACCAGGGCCTGGGTCACCGCCCAGGTGGCCGCTTCAGTGAAATGGCCCCTCTGATACACCACGGCCACGATGTCGTGGGCCTCCACCAGAAAGTAAAGGGTGACCGGCACCGAGAGCAGCAAAACCCCTCGGAGGGCCCGCCAGAGTTCCCGCTGGAAGGCCTCGGGCTGTCCGGTGTGCCGCGAGAGTTCGGGGAGCGATACCGTGGCCACCCCCACCCCGAACAGGGCAATGGGCAGGTGCATCAGCCGGAACGCGTAACTCAAATACGACACCGCCCCCTCCACCAGGAACGAGGCCACCAGGGTGTTGATCACCAGGGTGAGCCGGCTCAGGGCAGTGCTCAGCAACACCGGGGCCAGGAGTTTCTTGAGGTCCTGGAGCAGGGGCTCGTGGAAATCCGGCCGTTGCCAGCGGAGGCCCAGCCGTCGCAAGGCTGGCACGTGCACCCCGGCCTGGAGGAGGCCGCCCAGGAGCACCCCGAGGGCCAGGAGCCCCAGGCCGGTACGGGCCTCGACCTTGAGCACGGCGGCAACCCCGATGGCCGCCAGAACCCCCAGGTTAAAGAAGGCCGGGGCTACGGCCGGCAAAAAGAAGCGGCGCAGGGCGTTCAGGGTGGCCCCGAATACCGCGGCCAGGGATACCCATACCAGGTACGGGAACATCCACCGGGTTAGGTACACAGTGAGGGCGAACTTCTCGGGAATCTGGCGGAACCCATAGGCGGTAAGGCTGACCCACAGGGGCGCCAGGAGGATTCCGAGCAGGGCGAACAGCGCCGCCGCGCCACCAAAGAGCACCACCGCCGTGGCAAACAGGCGATGGCTCCGCCGACGCTCCTGCAGGGTTTTTACGAAAACCGGCACAAAGGCCGTCTGCATGGCGTTTTCCGCCAGGATGTCGCGGAGGTAATTGGGGATGCGGAAGGCCACGTAGAACACATCGGAAAAGCGCCCGGCCCCCAGCAAATACGCAATACCGGCCTCCCGTACCAGGCCCAGAAAACGGCTCACCAGGGTGGCGCCGGCAAAGGAAAACACCGAGCGGTACCGCATGGATCAAAATTCCTTGAGAAAGAGGTCCCGCAGGGCCTGGTCCACCAGGTCGCTGACCGCTTCCTCGATGCCCTGCTCCTCGGTTTCCCCCTCCACCCGATAGGTGCCCCGCCCGGTGTACACCCGGGGTTCCAGGTAAAACGCCTGCTTCTCGCGATCGTAGAACCCGATCTCGGCCCGAAGGATGATCCGGTAACTCAGCACCCTTCCGGCCTCGTCGTGCTCAAAGGGCTCCCGCTCATAGCCCTTGATGGCACCCCGGATCTCCAGGGTGGCCTGGGGCTCGGGGACCACCGCCAGCCGCCCGTCTTGACGAATGGCCTCTACAAAGGCCCGGGTCACCTGCTCTTCCAGGCCGTACCGAAGGCTCTGGTTCTGGAACACCGGAACGGTCACCTTTTTCAGCCGGGCCGGGAAAAATCCGGAAAAGGAATAGGTGCATCCGAGTACCAGCAGGGCCAGGACTGCTGCCCCCCACAGGCCGGGAAAGGCCCGGGGAAGTGCCGAAAAACCTGGCGGATTTCCGTTGTCAGCCATACGCCCAACGATTATACTTTACGCCCAATGGCCGAAACAACCCAGGATTCCCCCAAACCCTCGCGGCCTTCCCGGTTCCGGCGCCAGATCGAAGGGATCATCTGGACCGTTTTCGTGGTGCTCCTGATCCGGGCCTTCATCGTGCAGGCCTATACCATCCCCTCCGCCTCTATGGAAGACACCCTGCTGCCCGGCGACTTCGTGCTGGTGGCCAAGTTCATCTATGGCGTGGAAATCCCATACACCCACGTGCGGTTCCTGGACTTCTACAAGCCCCACCGAAAGGAAATCGTGGTGTTTCCCTTTCCCCTGGACCCGCGCAAGGACTTCGTGAAACGGTGTGTGGCGGTGGCGGGCGACACGGTCCAGATCGTCCACAAAAAACTCTACATCAACGGAAAACCCGTCGAGGAGCCCTATGCCGTCCACAAGGACCCGCAGGAGTATCCGCCGGTCTTTGTCCCCCGCGATACCGTGGCCATGAAGGAATACACCCAGGCCTGGATCCAGCGACAATTCCTGCGGAACCCCGGCGTCCGCGACAACTTCGGGCCCGTCGTGGTCCCTCCGAACCACATCTTCGTCATGGGCGACAACCGCGACTACTCCCTGGACTCCCGGTTCTGGGGGCCGCTGCCGGTGAAATTCGTCAAGGGTCGCCCGTTCATCATCTACTTTTCCTGGAACCCGGACCCTCCCCTGCTCCAGATCTGGAAAAAGATCCGCTGGAGCCGCCTCCTGAAGATCGTCTTTTGGGCGTAGCCATGGCCACCTCTCCCCGATCCCACATCGAGATCAAGGGCTTTGAAGCCCGCCACTACGACACCCTCTTGGCCCTGCTCACCCTGGGCGGATACCAGCGGATGCTCCGGAACGCGGTGCAACGGATGCGCCTCGAGCCCGGCCACCGGGTGCTGGAGTTCGGCTGCGGCCCGGGCATTGCAGCCTGCCCCATCGCCGAGGCCATCGGGCCCGAAGGGTTCTACCTGGGGCTCGACATCTCGCCCATCATGCTGGCCAAGGCCGAACGGAAGTGCCGGAATTTCAGGGACCGCGTGGCTTTCCGGAACCAGAGGATCGACGAACCCCTGCCCTTCCACGAAGACTTCGATCGGGTGTTCATCTCCTTTGTGCTGCACGGCTTTGAGGAGCCCGATCGGCGCCTCATCGTCCAGAACGCCGCCCGCGCCCTGAAACCCGGCGGCGAGTTCTTCATCCTGGATTACAACGAGTTCGATGTGGACCGGGCGGCCTGGCCCGTGCGGTTCTTCATCCGAAGGGTGGAATGCCCGCTGGCCGAAGAGTTCATCCGGAGCAATCTCCAGGCCCTGCTGGCCAGCCAGGGGTTTACCCACTTTGAAACCTGGACCTATTTCCGGGGCGTGGTCCGGCTCCAGCGGGCCGTGAAAAGTTAATCTACATCCCCCGCGGCTTGGCTGCCACCCTGAAGCGAACCTCCCCGCTTAGTCCAGCATAGGGATCTTGATGCCGTGCTTCCGGGCAAAGGCAATGGCCTTTTCGTAACCGGCGTCGGCGTGGCGCGCCACCCCAATGCCCGGATCGTTGGTGAGCACCCGCTTCAGCCGCAGGTCCATCTCCTCGGTGCCGTCGGCCACGATCACCTGCCCGGCGTGCAGCGAATAGCCGATGCCCACACCGCCCCCGTGGTGGAACGACACCCAGGAGGCCCCGCTCACCGCGTTCAGCGCGAAGTTCAAAAGCGGCCAGTCGGCGATGGCGTCGGAGCCGTCCTTCATGTTCTCGGTTTCCCGGTTGGGCGAGGCCACGGAACCGGCATCCAAGTGGTCGCGGCCGATCACGATGGGCGCCTTCACCCGGCCCTCCCGCACCAGCCGGTTGAAGAGCAGGCCAGCCTTGTCGCGCTCGCCGTAGCCCAGCCAGCAGATGCGGGCCGGCAACCCCTGGAAGGCCACCCGTTCCCGCGCCAGGGTGAGCCAGCGACGCAGGTGCTCCTTTTCCGGAAACAGACGGATGAGCTCCTCGTCAATGGTGTAAATGTCCTCGGGATCGCCCGACAGGGCCACCCAGCGGAAGGGCCCCTGGCCCTCGCTGAAGAGGTCGCGGATGTAAGCCACCACGAAGCCCGGGTATTTCCAGGTGCCGTCGGGGTTCTTGACCTCCTCCTCGCGAACGAAGCCACCGGCCAGGGCATTGCCCCGCAAGTTGTTGCCGTAGTCAAAGGTCTCGGCCCCGCGCTCCTGGAGCGTGATCATCAGCCGCACATGCTTGGCCATGGTCTGATAGGACCGCTTCAGGTACTCGTCGGGGTCGCGCTTCCGGAGATCCACGGCCTCCTCATAGGTAAGGCCCTCGGGCACATAGCCGTTCAGGGGATCGTGGGCCGAGGTCTGGTCGGTGAGCAGATCGGGCGTGATGCCGCGTTTGACCAGTTCCTCCAGCAGGGTGACCACATTGCCGATCCACACGATGCTCCGGGCCAGGCCCTTTTCCTTGTACTCCAGAGCCCGCTGGATGGCGGCGTCCAGGTTGTGCTCAATCTCGTCTAAGTAGCGGGTGCGGATCCGGCGCTGGGCTCGTTCCTCGTTCACCTCCGCCGCCAGGTAGGTGGCGTTGTTCATAGTGGCGGCCAGGGGCTGGGCGCCACTCATGCCCCCGCAGCCCCCGGAAACGATGAGTTTGCCCCTCAGGTCGTCGGTGCCAAAGCGTTTGCGGCCGGCCGCGGCAAAGGTTTCGTAGGTGCCCTGCAGGATGCCCTGGGTGCCGATGTAGATCCAGGAGCCCGCGGTCATCTGGCCGTACATGATGAGGCCCAGGCGTTCCAGGTGATGGAAATACTCCCAGGTGGCCCACTTGGGCACCAGGTTGGAGTTGGCCAGGATCACCCGCGGCGCCCACCGGTGGGTTTTAAAGACCCCCACGGGTTTCCCGGACTGCACCAGCAGGGTTTCGTCGGGCTCAATTTCCTTGAGGGTGCGGATGATGGCGTGAAAGGATTCCCAGTTGCGGGCCGCCTTGCCGGTGCCCCCGTAGACCACGAGTTCGGCCGGATTCTCGGCCACCTCGGGGTCCAGGTTGTTCATGAGCATCCGCATGGCGGCCTCGGCGTGCCAATCCTTGGCGGTTCGTTGGTTGCCTCTGGGTGCGCGGATGACTTCCATCGCAATCCTCCCCGGTTTCTGCAAACTTACGCCCCCGGCCGGGGGGTGTCAAGAATCCCCGGCCGGGGGCCAAACCATAGGAGGGGGAAGGGTTAAGACCGGACAGGCGGTTCCTGGGAATCCAGAGACTTGAGGCGTTCTTCCACCCACCGGAGCTGTTCCCGGAGTTGCCGGGCCCATTCCTCCAGCATCCGGCGCTCGTCTTCGGGTTGCCCGGCCCAGCGCCAGCCCCACCGGGGTCCAAAGCCGGCAAACCGGGCGGCCGGTTCCCCGGTCCAGGGGCAATAGCCCAGGCGGGCACCCCAGCCCCTGCCTCTCCGACCAAAGCCGCGTCCGAACATGGGGAACACCTCCTTTTGCGATAACCCATAAATCATATGCATCATTGGAAATTTTTTCAAGGGCTGGGTCAGTCCTGGGGGATCGGGATCTCCTGGTCCCGGGCCTCCAGGGGGCGAATCCGCCGGATCCGGCGGAGATGGAAGGAACGGAAGTCCTCCCGCAGATGGCAATAGGCATCCAGGCGGTCTCCGCGGACGGCCAGCGGTTCCACCACCCGTTCGGTGCGGCCCGACACATAGGACTCGTACACGATGTGGAGGAACCGGTACCGGCGGATGACCTCCAGCATCTGCCGGCCCCGGCGGGTATAGCCGGCATCCACCAGGCCCCGATCCATGAGGTCCCGCAGCGTCCGGAACCCCTGGGCCAGGAACCAATCCAGGGCCCGGATCCACACCTTCATGGTCATGCGGGCGTCGGGCAGCGCCCGGTGGCCCTCTTCCACCGTGACCCCCATCATCCGGGCCAGTTCCTGCAGACCCCGCCGCTTGTGGGTCCGAAAGAGGTAGCGCCCCAGGAAAAAGGTGTCCAGCGTGTAGTTGAGGCGCGGGGGCAGGCCGGCGCGCCGCAGTTCCCGATTCAAAAAGGAAAGGTCCAGGTTGGTGATGCTGTGGCCTACCAGCACGGTGTTGCGGGTCATCGCCGCCACACGGGGCGCAATGTCCTGAAAGGTGGGGGCGTTCTGAACCATGGCCTCGGTGATGCCATGGACCCGGGTGGAGGCCTGGGGAATGGGCACTCCCGGGTTCAGCAGGGTGGCAAACACCTCCTGCTTCTGGCCCGGACGGTACCGGATCAGGGCAATTTCCAGGATGCCGTCCCGATGGAAGGTGGTGCCGGTGGTTTCCAGGTCCACCGCCACATAGGTGATCTCCTCCAGGGGAGTAGCCGGGTCCAGGTAGTCCCTAAGC
>WGAB01000367.1 GCA_015489295.1 Caldifarciminota bacterium | reverse complement strand
CCCACGATGAAAACCCTCAGGCGCGTGCGCATTCCAGCACCTCCCGATAGATGCGCAGGGTGTCCCGGACCATGCGGTCCGCCGAGAACCGTTGGGGGATGTCGCGGCGGGCGGCCTCACCCATTTGCGAACGGAGCCTGGAATCGGCCAGGAGCCGCACCACGGGTTCGGCAAAGGCCCGGGGAGCCCAGGTGTCCACCAGAAAACCGGTTTCGCCATGGCGTACTACCTCGGGGATACCTCCGACGCGCGGGGCCACCACCGGTACGCCGTAGGCCAGGGCCTCCATGATGGCGGTGCCCAGGCCCTCCACGCGGCTGGTGGAAAGGAACACCTGGAAAAGGGCCGGAATCCCCGGCCGGTACTTCAGAAACCGAACCCTCTTGAGGATGCCCAGTTGACGGGCTGTCTCCCGGAGCACGGGCTCCCGGTATCCCTCGCCCACAAGCACGGCCGTCACCATGGGGTGGTGCCGAAGGACCTCGGCCACCACCCTAAGCCAGAACTCCAGGTTCTTTTCGCGGGTAAAGGCGGCCACGGTGCCCACGAGGGGGCCGTCCTCCGGCAGCCCCAGATCTTCCCGTCGGGGCGCTGGCGGCAGGGGGAACCGCAGGCCCGAGGGCACCACGGCGATCCGTTGCTCCGGCACCCCGGCCTGCCGCAGGGTTTCGGCCACATACCGGGAGATGGCCACATACCGCCGCACCGCAGGCGAGCGGTACTTCCACAGGCTCCACCGCCCGATGGGCGAAGGGCGGCGCCGATGGACCACGAGAGGCACCCGCACCCCCAGGGTGTGGGCCAGCAGGGCCAGGGTATGGGCACCCGAAGACTGGGCGGACACGAGGTGGGGACGCAGGCGGCGCAGGGCCCGCACCAGGTCGGGCAGCGCCCGGAGCAGGTTTCCGCCGAGGTGTAAGGGCACCGTCGGCACCCCGGCCTCCCGGAACCGCCGCCCCAGCGTAGGTTCACAGGCTACCCAAACCTCGTGGCCCTGGTCCAGAAGACCCTGGGTTAGCAACAGGATCTGGCGTTCACCGCCGCGCCAGGAACGGGCATTGGTCACCTGGAGGATGCGGAGAGGTGCGGCCTGGGCATGGTGGTTCATGGCGTGCTCTAATTTTCCAGCCCGTCGGCCTCTGAAGTCGGTTTACAAAAGTTCAATTTCCTGTTAAAATGTAAACCGACAATCCTAAAAAGAGGTGATACCCATGTTGGGTGAACGGATCCGTTCGGCAAGGATCATGCGGGGCCTGAGCCAGAGAGACCTCGCCCGGAGGGTCGGTGTAAGCGCGATGGCCATCTCAAAATACGAACGCAACCTTGACATCCCTGGGTCAGAGGTTCTTTTAAGGTTGGCAAAAGCCCTGAGGGTTCGCGTAGAGTTCTTTCTACGAAGCGACCGAATTCGCGGAATCGTCCCCGCTTATCGGAAACGGAAGGCCCTGCCCAAGAAGTTCCAGGCCTCCATTGTAGAACAGGTCAGGGAGTGGCTGGAACGGTATGTTGCCCTGGAGGACCTTTTTTTCGAGGAATCTCCTCAATTCCAGCTGCCCGAGGGATGGCCCCGGAGCATTCGGAATCTTGAAGAAGTTGAAGAAGCAGCGATCGAACTTCGCCAGGCCTGGAATCTGGGAATTGACCCCATTGAAAACCTCGCGGAACTTCTGGAAGACCATGGGATCAAGATCGGGGTCATGGATGTCCAGCACGAAGCCTTTGATGCGCTGGCCTTCCGATACGACGGGAACCCTGTCATCGTGGTCCGCAGGCACACTCCAGGAGATCGGGAACGGTTCAACCTGGCCCATGAACTGGCCCATCTGGTACTGGCAGTCGAAGAGAACCTGGATATCGAACGGGTGGCCAACAGGTTCGCCGGGGCCTTCCTGGCTCCAGAACCGGTGGTTTTCCAGGAACTGGGAACCCACCGGAAGTTCCTGCACCCCATTGAATTGTACCTCCTCAAGCACAAGTACGGCCTGAGCATGCAGGCCTGGGTCTATCGCGCCAAAGATCTGGGCATTATCTCCAGATCCACCGCAAGCCGGATCTTCCAGCACTTCAGAAAACAGGGATGGCACAGGGCGGAACCTGGAGCCCCCTATCCCTTTGAAGAACCCCAGCGCATGGAACGGCTTGTTCTGCGTGCCCTGGCAGAGGGATTGATCTCTAAGGGCAGAGCCGAGGAACTCCTGGGAAAACCTCTGGAACCCTTGACCCAGCAGGTGGAGAATCTGCATGGAGGAGCCGCGCCCCGCGTTCGTGTGTGATGCGAGTGTGCTCATTGCGCTGATAGACGGTGGCCTTCTTGCACTCGTAGCCCAAGTTTTTGATTTGCTGGTCCCCGATGTCATCCTCCACGAAGAAATCCTGGATCCCCCCGGAGAAAACCTTTTGCAGGAGAGGCTTGTCCGAGAGATCCATCTTAGCGGGACACTGGTCCTGAAGGTTTTTGAGCTTCGGAAAAGGTTTTCTGCCCCGAGCACCCACGATCTGTTTGCGCTGGCAGTCGCTGATCAGGAAAGGCTAATCCTGCTGACCGGCGACAGGCACCTGCGGAGGGCTGCGGAGAAGCTCGGCGTGGAAGTGCACGGAGTTTTATGGGTGCTGGATGAACTGGTCAACGGAGGGCATTTGGCACCCCATGAAGCCGCTGAAAGCCTGCGCAAGATCAGAGAACGGGGAACCTACCTCCCGGAAGAGGAGTGCGAGATACGGTTGAAACGGTGGAAAAACCCTCAGGATCGCTAAAGCGGTTCGTTCACCGGGGTATTCCGGGGGCAGGCGACCTGCACCTCGTGGCCCTGGCCTGGAGCCCCTGAACCAGGAACAGGAGCTGCCGCTCGCCACCCCGCCACTGTCGGGCATCGGTCACCTGGAGGATGCGGAGGGGTGCGGCCTGGGCATGGTGGTTCATGGCGTGCCCTGATTTTCCAGCCCCGGATGCCGGGAATCTCGGCCGCGGCTCATGTCCTGGGGCCTGTTTCCGGGCAGAAGGAGGCATGGTAAGCCCGACGGAGGGCCTGGGCCTGGTGGGCCCAGGTGAAGTGCCGGAGCACCCGGGTACGGCCAGCCCGGCCCATCTGCTGCCGGCGTTCAGAGTTCCGGTACAGCCGCAGCACCGCCTCGGCCAGGGCCTCCGGGTTGCCGGGCTCCACGAGGAGGCCGCTCTCTTCATGGGCGATGGCCTCGGGAACCCCGCCCCAGCGGCCCCCGATCACCGGAATCCCACAGGCGTTGGCTTCCAGAAACACGATGCCGAAGCCCTCCACATCGTGGGGCCGGGGGTCTCCGGGCAGGGCGAAGACGTCCACAGCGTTGTACAGGGCCACGAGGTCCGCATCGGACACCGCCCCGAGGAACCGGACCCGGTGGGCCACCCCGAGGTGCCGGGCCTGTTCCCGGGCTTCCTCAAAGTCACCGGGCCCTGCCACCACGGCCTGGACCGCGTCGGGCAGCCTCTGGAGGGCTTCAAGGAGCACCCGCAGGCCCTTGCGGGCAACGGGTCGCCCCACGAAAAGCACGAGAAAAGCCTCTTCGGGCAAGCCGAAGGACCGCCGGAGCTCCGCCCGGGGGCGGTTCAGGGGGCGGAACACCTCGGGGTCCACGCCCGGGTAAACCACTGCGCCCTGGCGCACCGGCAGGCCCAGTTGCCGCACCAAGTCCAGGGTGGCCTGGCTGTTGGCAATCACCAGGTGGGCCCGGGCGAAGGCCGCCCGGAGACGGTAGTGTTTCCAGGGGTTGCGCCGGGCCTTTCGGTGCTCATGGAGGACGTCTAATCCGTGGACAAAGAGGCCGTAGGGAGGGCCAAGGCGGCCGATTCCCGGCATTTTGGCAAACCCCAGGTGGCCCAGCAGCAGGCCTGCCGGCCGGTACCGCCACACGGCCCTTCGGAAAGCCTGAAGCCACGTGGGGTACCGGGCCAGGCTGAAGGCGCCCCGCCGCTGCAGGGAAACGGTTTCCACGGGATAGGGCACCTCAGGTCTCTCCGGGTGGTGCAGGGTCAGGAGCACCACCTCCTCGGGGGGCAGGTGCTCGAGCAGTTGGGCATAGTACCGGCTCATGCCGCCGGGCACAGGCGGAAAATCCAGCAGGGCAAAAAGGATGCGGCAGGGCATGGAAAGGTGCGGTTCTCCTCAGGGTGGCCTGGCAAGTCGCGGCCCGGGCGACAGACTGGCCCAGAACCCTACGGGCGGCTGCTTATGATGCGGCGGATGGCTTCCTTTTCGTCGTCAAACTCCACATGCGAGAGCAGTATGTGGGCGTTTTCCGGGTCTACCACCCGGGGATAAAGGATTCGCACCACCTCCACGCGATCGTCGCCGAAGTCAAACAGGTCCATGAGCCGGGCCACCTGGGCCACGGTAAAGGCGTTGTTGAGAGCGGCGGTACGGAGGATCTCCAGCCGGTCGTCGGAGAAGGATTCGGCTTCCACCTGGCGCACCAGTTCTTCAAAGGCGGCGGGGCTCATGGGGGCCACGGGCGGCGGGGTTTCTGGTGTTGAAACGGCCACCACCCAGCCGGCCCCGGGGAAACGGCCGGTGGCCCACAGCAGGTTGACCAGGTCCTCGATTTCATCGGTGAGGGCCAGGGCCTGTTGCCGGTCCCGGGCGGAGGAGAGGCGGGTCAGGTAGCGGGTTCGGAGTTCCCGGAGGTCCTGGAGGATCCGCTGGTGGGCGGCCTCCGGCCCCTGCAGGTCGGCGATGGGCCCGGTCACCCGGACCTCGAACTCGCCTTCCGGGGTCTGGATTCGGATCGAGGTTTCGGCCGCCAGGGGCCCCAGCAGGGTCATCAGGATGGCGAGGGCTGCCATGCGGTGCATGGTTCCACCTCCTTGCTTCAGGGTTTCAAGGGAATGAACTCCAACCGGGTGGGTTCTCCCATCAGGAAGCCGCCCACGGGCTCCCGCGGGCGGATCAGGGCGGCACGGCCCTGATCTACCGCCACCTCGGCCGGGCGGGCCCGCAGGTTGTAGTTGCAGGCCATGGAAAAGCCGTAGGCGCCGGCATCCCGGAACACCACGAGATCGCCGGGCCGAAGTTCCGGCAACGGCAGGTTTTCGGCAAACACATCGGTGTTCTCGCACACCGGCCCGGCCAGGGTGTAGGTTCGGAGGGGCCGGTCCTCCTCGGTCACCACCTGCACCCGGTGCCGCACGCCGTACAGGGCCGGCCGTACCAGGTCGGTCATGCCGGCATCCAGCAGGGCATAGGTGCGGGTGCCCATGGTTTTCACATAGAGCACCCGGGCCAGCAGGAGGCCGCATCGTGCCACCACCGACCGGCCGGGCT
>WGAB01000366.1 GCA_015489295.1 Caldifarciminota bacterium | reverse complement strand
TTTGGAACTGCCGGAAGACCTGGACCAGCAGGTCGTGGGGGTTGTCGACCTGGAAAAGGTTCTTCCAGGCCCGATACAGCCGGTAGAGTTCGTGGAACCGGGAGAACTCCCGGAACCCGGTCATGTTGAAGGCCTGGCCCGGGGTTCCGGTGATGGTATAGAGTCGCAGGGGGGCCGGGGGCGGTGCGGGCCCGGCGCCCAGAAACTCTGCGAGGAGTCTGCGTCCCTCATTGGACAGGAGATCGGAACGATCCACATGGGAAAAGAGCTCCAGGAGCAGGGCCAAGGTGCTTTCGTGGAGATACGGTCCCCAGAAGGGCAGGGGCACATTTCCACCCCCGGCCTGGGTTTTGGCCTGGAGGGGACGGAAAACGGTTCGGTGGAGCCGATCCAGCGCCCTAAGGTCGGTGTGGAACAGGAAGATATGGAGGGCGTCTCTTCCCTGGGCCCGCCAGAGCCAGGCCAGATACCCCGCCAGCCCGGCCAGGGCGCAACGAGGGCAGAGTTTCATGCCCCGTTTCACGCCGGGATAAAAGTTCCCGAACTTTCCCGGATCCACTGCAAAGGGGAACAGCCACATTTTGGCGTTGGTCAGAGGCTGAACGGCCCCGCAGACGTCGCAGATCCCTTCCCGGCCGAAGGTCAGTTTGAGGTTGTACTCCGGTGGTGCGGTTAAGTAGTCCCGGCCCTCATACTGGATCTTCTCCGTCTTCGGGGTGGCCTTGATGAAGAGGTTTGAAGGATAAACCCAGTTCTTTTTCTCGTAGGTCCGGAGGGTACGGGTTTGAGGGTCAAAGTATTCCCCGGTGTTTCCCGTGGGCCGGGCCAGTTCCTGGATAAGCTTTTGAAGGACTTCCTCCACGGAGAAGTCCCCCTCCCCGAGCCGCTGATAGAGGGCGATCAAGCCATTGTCGATCCAGAAGTTTCCCGTGGCCCGATCCAGGGAGATTTGAACCCTCAAGGTTTTGGTTTTCTGCGCCATGCTTTCTCCTCCTTATCTTGCCATGTTCATGCCCCCTCCTGGTGCTATCGGCGGGGGCCCAATCCTGTTAAGCGTGCCCCGGAGCGGGTTGTAAGGAAGCGGGAGCCCAAACTCCCCGGTTCCTGATTCAATCTCCAGGGGCGATCGCATGGCTCTAAGATATCGCCTTTGCCATTCTCTGCCTAAGGTAGTTCTACCTATGTCGTTTAGGTATCCTTACCGAAGGTTTCGGGCCCGGTCCCGGATTTCCTGCAGGTTCAGGATTTCGGCTACCTCGAAGCGGGGCGGCACGACGCGGTTGCCGTGTTCGTCCACCACGGGCCGCATCCGGATGCAGGGCGGGAAGTAGCCCATGCGGCCGTGGAGTTCGGCAATGAGCACGACCGCGCTGAAGTTGAGCGCAGGCGGGTTGATGAGGATGGGCAGGGTTTGCCACTCTTCGGGGGTCAATCCCGCGGCGTCAGCCATGGCCGCGACTTGTGGCGCCAGGGGCTGCTGAGGGTCAATCTGGCTGTTGATGACCACCACGCGCTTGGGCGTTTGACCCGTGAGGCACTCAATCTGCGCCAGGTGTTCCTCGGTCAGGGGGTGAGCGAAGTTAAGGATGAGCATGGGTTAGCGCTCCCAGGTAATGGTTTCACGTTCGAGCCCAGGCTTTGTTCAGGACAGGTGTTTGATAATCTCATTGCGTTTAAAGCCTTCCACCTCTGATTTTTTATAAATTTGCAAAAATTCCCACTGCTGTCCTATTCTATAGCCTTCAGGAGATCCAGATGCCGATGTAGGTGGCAAATACGCGTTTTTACCGTTGTCAAGCCTCTCGGAACAGGCGAAGAAGGGCTGGTCCTGCGTGTTCCAGCGCTGATAGAGATGAGCCAGGTAAGAGATGGGGCCTGTGTAATGGCACCCGGTGAACTCCCTAATCCTATGAGGTGGATAGACATCCGTGGCTACCTTCGTGACATTAGGAACCGCTCAATAGCTCGCCGGGCGGCTTCCAATTGCCCCGGCGTTTTGGCTGTCGTGGTCAGGATCCATTGCAAGGGGAAGTCGGTGCCCAAGGGTTCAAAGATCCGGATACGGTTTGGAGGTTCGGCTTTGATCTTGCCTTCACCGCTTCGCCACTCTCCGCTTTGAATTTCCGTGATGAAAGGAAAACGCCCACACAGTTGCCAGGCAAATTTCTCCAGTCGGTCCTTGTAATGATGCGGAGCAATATGGACTTTGCATTCCTCCTCGCGGGCCGGTGGCAACCCCTCAACGCTTTCAAGAATCTGGCCAATGAGCCGCCCCAGTTCGGTGACCTCGCCCTGGGAAGTCAGCAAGCCGTTTTCACGGAGCAAGCGACGAATGTCTCGTGGCACTTCGCCCTGCTCCGTTAAGGCAAGGCGGATATCTTCAAGAAAAGGAAAGAGTCCGATAACAGGAAGAGTAACTAAACGCGGGCGGTCGGTTGGCTCGGCGTTCAAGGCAGGATGCAGTTTTCGGGTCAATTCCTCATGTGAATGCTTCCACTTGCGCAGTTCATGGATTTCACCTTCCTCTTCCAACCAGGGTGGAACCCAAATATGGAAAAGGCGATCGGCGCCGAAAAACTGCACGGCCAGTGCGAGGAGCGCAGACATGGCTTTACGCCCGCCTGCGATGGACACATACACGCGATAGCCTGCATCCCGCAGGGTTTTAAGGTGTTGGCTGGCCACTTGGAGAAATTCAGCTGCAGCCTGCGTGCTGTCGATATCGGTATACACGCCGATCTGGACGGGTGTGATCCATGAAATTTGATCATGGGCGGGAAGATGCTGGACAAGCAGAGCGAAGCTATCCTGGACGTCTGAATCTTGGGTCAAAAATAACGAGACGCCATCAATGCGGATACCTCCTTCTTGCAGCAGGTCTACCGCCTCCGTAATAACCGCGGGGGCCGTGCCTAAAGTAGCCAGAAGGATGCTTTTGGGCATTTATTTATTCCTCTTGTCTTGTTTTCTTTTACTCTTACTCTGAAGACTCTGAACAACCAGATGCCAGGCCACATAGCCAAACAGGCGCTGTTGTTCTGGAAGAGGTAAGGAGGTAATACGCGGGGCATGACGCTGCAGGGTTTGCGCAATCAAGCGGTGGGCCCGCTGTATGGCCGGCCGCATCGTGGGATCCTTGGATAGACGCTGTGCGTAATGGGTGGCTCGTTGAAGTGCATCCCGATATTGGGCTTGATAGGCCTGAAGAATCTGCACCCACTTCATCCACTCATTACGTGTGACCCCCGGCAGGCCGTCAGCGATTTGTTCCGCCAGGGTCACCAGTTCGTCCTCGCGGCTCATCAGTACACCTCCCGCGGGCAGGCTTCGTCGGTCTGGGGTTGGGCTTTGGCACGGAATTGCTGCCAGGCTTCTGCGTCTAACAACTCCTCCGATTGGAGCCACTGGAGGAGCAAGTTTTTCACCCCTCCTGGAGCAGGTTGAAGGAACCGCTGCCAAAGATCATCTGCGTCCGTAGACGGGGATGTTTGAATGAATACACCGCGGGGATGAAAGCGGACACTTCCCAAACACCGTGGTTTTGCCCCGCCCAGTTTGAGGGGGAAAGCATACGCATATGTGTTGGGTTTACTGGGATCAACGCCCAAACCCAGTGCCCGCATCAATGCACCCATTTCTGCATCACTCAGGTTTTCAAAGTACAGGGTGGTACGGAAACGACTCCCTTTGGGGACAACTTCCAGAAAACGGGTGTTCTTGTGAGGATGCAGATCTTGCTCCTGGAAATCTTTGGTTTGATAGAATTTGCGTGCCTTACGGACCTGCCGCGGGGGCCAGAGGTCAGCGATTTTGATGGTCTCGGTGCGCACGTCGCCTACCGGAACCGCATCGGAAAAATGCACTCGGCCGTGGTAGCCCGTCGTGCCGAAGACGCGACAGGCTGGGCACAAGTTATTTATACCTTTGCAACTACGCCATGAAGCTAATTCTCCTTGATTTCTGAACAAGGGACGTTCGTCCGGTTTTAGCACTTTACCACGTAGCTTTGTAGCTTTAGCGACAACACGAACACACGAATCGGTGACAGCCTCAAACACTGCCCGCACCGCGCCCTTGATACTGGTGCCGGGAATCACCAACTGTCCATTCCGGCGGGTAAAGGTATAGCGAGCTTGTTCGTGGCCATCGGGCAACCGCACCAGGTCCAGGTTTCCGCTTCCCACATAAAGGTAGTCAGAGAGCACCTCAATCTCCCAAACCAAACGGCCTGTCCAGCCCTCAAATTTTTTGTGGAGCACCGGTCGGTCCTTTTGCGGTGGTTTATCCAGCGAGATCCAGAAAAACGGCTTGGGTTCAGGACGCTGTGCCATCATCCTTCCTCCTCAAGGAATTCGCACAAACTCACAAAGGTAGGCACACCATCGCGGTGGTAGAGCCGGACCCGAATCTTGCCTGTTGCTTTTCCCGTGGGATACCGGGCGAATTGAGGTAAGACCCGGGCTTCTTGCAGGTCTTGCAGGTAGAGTACCCGTTCCTCCGCCGTCCATTCGCCGGG
>WGAB01000365.1 GCA_015489295.1 Caldifarciminota bacterium | reverse complement strand
CTATTACTTCGTGCGCACCTGGGTGGGTGAAGACTACGCCGACTCCCGGCTCTCCAATCCCGCCGTGCCCAGCGCCCAATGGTTCCATACCGGCCGCAAAAGCGCCCTGGTGATCCTCCTGATCTATGGCGGCCTCCTCTTTTACTATCTGCAACAGGCCCGGAGCGGCAAACCCCTGTACATCCGCAAGATCGCCGGCCTGGAGGCCGTGGACGAGGCCGTGGGCCGGTCCACCGAGATGGGCCGCCCCATCCTGTTCATCCCGGGCATCGGCTATGTGTCCGACATCCCCACGCTGGCCGCCCTGGCCATCCTGAAGCGGGTCGCCAAGAAGGCTGCCGAATACGAGGCCGAGATCATCGTGCCCAACTACGACCCCATCGTGATGACCGCGGCCCAGGAAGTGGTGAAGGAAGGCTTCATGGAGGCCGGCCGCCCGGACCTCTACAACGAAAAAAATGTGTACTTTTTGACGGCCGACCAGTTCGGCTATGCCGCAGGTGTGGACGGCATCATGGTGCGGGAGAAGCCGGGGGCCGTATTCCTGCAGGGCGTGTTCTACGCCGAATCCCTGATCCTGGCGGAAACCGGCCACAGCATCGGCGCCATCCAGATCTCGGGAACCACTTCGGTCACCCAGTTGCCGTTCTTCATTGCCGCCACCGACTACACCCTGATCGGCGAAGAGATGTACGCCGCCAGCGCCTACCTTTCTCGGGATCCGCTGTCCCTCTCCACCATCAAGGCCGAGGATGTGGCCAAACTCGGGTTCATTGCGGTGTTCCTCATCGGCATTCTCCTGGAGACCCTGGCCGCCATCACCGGTAACCAGGCCCTGCACTTCTTCAAAAACTGGTTCTCGCTCTTTTAGGAGGCCTGAGCCATGATGCGACGCACGATTCCGTTGATCATCACCTTTATCTCGGGCATTCTGCTGGTGTTCGCCCTCTTTATCCCCCACAAGCCCTTCGGCAACCTGGAAGAACGGTTCAACGACTGGTACATCATCGTGTCCGGGTTCACCATGATCCTGGGCATGGACAGCCTGCTGCTGCACCACTGGAACAAGATCCGCCGGCGCCAGGCCGACTGGTTCCACTCGGCAGCCCTGATCGTGGCCTTTGTGGTCACCCTCGTGTGGGGGTTCTATTCCGGCATCAAGGTGGGCAACCCCTTTGACCCCAAGTCCACCTTCCTGCAGTACTTCTACACCTATGTGTTCGTGCCGCTGCAGGCCACCATGTTCTCGCTCCTGGCCTTTTTCATCGCCTCGGCGGCCTACCGGGCGTTCCGCGCCCGCACCCTGAACGCCACGCTGCTGCTGGTGGCCGCCGTGGTGGTGATGCTGGGGCGAGTGCCCAAGGGCAGCGGCGCCAGCGTGGTGCTCTTCGGCATCGCCCTGGTGGCACTGGCGGTGGGCCTGGTGCTCCACGGCCGCAGCCTGGTGGACCTCCGCGGCCAGCTCCTGGCCTACGGGGGTGCGGCCCTGTCCATCCTGGCCATTATCCCGATCGCCAAGTACTTCCCCACCTATCTCCCGGCCATCGCCGACTGGATCATGAATATCCCCCAGCTCGCAGCCAAGCGCGGCATCTTCATCGGCATCGCCCTGGGCGGCATCGCCATGTCGCTCCGGATCATCCTGGGCATTGAACGAACCTACCTGAAGTGAGGAGGCGGAAACCATGAACCTGTGGGATCGGCTGGCAACCATTGACCGACGAATCATCTACCTGCTCGTGGCCCTGGGGGTGATCATTCCCATCGTGGCGAAACTCTCGTTCCGGGTGACGCCGTTGCGGGAAGTGCGCCAGGCCTACGAGGAAATTGAGAAGTTGCCGCCGGGGTCGGTGGTGCTCTTTTCCATTGACTACGACGCCGCCTCCATGCCCGAGCTCCAGCCCATGCTGGTGGCCATGCTGGATCACTGCTTCCGCAAGAACCTGAAGGTGCTGATGATGGGGCACTGGCCGCTGGGCCTGCCCTTGGGCCAGATCGCCCTGGAGCAGGTGGCCCAGAAGTACCACAAGAAGTACGGCATTGACTACGCCTTTCTGGGGTTTCGGCCCGGCGTCGCCGCCGTGATGATCAACCTGGGCAAGGACCTGCGCCAGGTATTCAACACCGATTACCGGGGCACGCCCGTGGATTCGCTTCCGGTGCTTCGGAATGTACACAACTACAATGACATCGCCATCCTGGTGGGGCTGGAGGCCGGGGCCACGGGCGACGCCTGGGTGCAGTTCGCCCAGGCTCGATACAACCAGAAGATCATCCTGGGGGCCACCGCCGTGGTGGCACCCGATCTGTATCCCTACCTGCAGGCTGGCCAGATCGTGGGTCTGATCGGCGGCCTGCGGGGCGCTGCCGACTACGAACAGCTCGTTCAGGTCCCCGGGCCGGCCTTCCTGGGGATGCCGGCCCAGACCATCATCCACATCCTGGTCGTGGTGCTCATCATCCTGGGGAACCTGGGCTACTTTGCAAGACGGCAGGGAGGTCGGCGATGAACGTGCTCTGGACCTGGATTGCGGCAGGCTTGACCCTGGCAATCTTCAGTTTCCTTTACAAGGACAACCCCTTTTACAAGTTCGCCGAGCACATCTACGTGGGCTCCAGCGCGGCCTTCTGGTTCATCTACCTGTGGTACTTTGACATCAAGCCGAAGCTCCTGGACGCCTGGGCGATGAACACGGGCTTTGAGAAGTACATCTTGATCGTGCCCGCCATCCTCTCGGTGATGATGCTCACGCGCTTCATCCCCCAGATCGCCTGGATCTCACGCTGGGCCATCGCCTTTACGGTGGGCATGGGGGCCGGCCTCGGCATCACCGGAGCCCTACAGGGGTTCCTGGTGCCCCAGGTGCAGGCCACGATGTTGCCCCTGTGGGAACCGGTGAGCAGCAGCACGCTGTACAACCTGGGCCACTCGCTGAACAACCTGCTTCTGGTGCTGGGCACCATCACAGCGATCTTTTACTTCTACTTTTCCCGGGAGCACAAAGGCGGCCTGGGGGTGCTTTCCAAGATCGGCATCACTTTCATCATGGTGGCCTTTGGAGCGTCCTTTGGCTACACGATCATGGCGCGTGTTTCGCTCCTGATCGGGCGCATCTATTTCCTGTTCCACGACTGGCTGCATCTGGTGTAAAAAGTTGGGTGGCGGCCGCCGGTGCACCGGCGGCCGCCACCCAAAAAATCGTCCCCACCACTCCCCTCAAGGGCTCAGGAAGGCCCTTTAAAGGGCCTCTCCATCGTTTTCCCTGTTCCGGGAAAGGTCCGCTTCCTCCGGTTCCTCGTAGGGTGGCATTGGGAGGCGGAACAGGCGGCGTGCGTTTTCGTAGGTCGCCCGGGCCACCTGGT
>WGAB01000364.1 GCA_015489295.1 Caldifarciminota bacterium | reverse complement strand
GCGACGCGCCGATGGCCACGGTTTCGCCGGTGATCCGGGCGATTTCCCGGGCCAGTTCCCGCAGCAAGTCAAAGGCCTCGGGCCCGCCCAGGCCCCGGCCGCCGGACACGATGATGTCGGCCTCGGCCACATCCGGCTCGCCCTTTTCCTTCTCGTGGATGTCCAGCACCTTGACGGCGTCCTGGGCCGGGGGCTCTATTGTGACCACCTCGGTGCCTTCCACCGGCGCCTCGGCCACATTCAGGCTCTTGACCTTGAAGGCCACCACAAAGGGTTTCGCCTCCAGGCGGAGCGTGGCAAACACCTTGCCCGTGTACACGGTGCGGCGGATCTCCAGGGCACCGTCCACGAGCCGGGCTTCCATCGCCTCGCTCACGGCAGGCACCCCCAGGGCCGCGGCCACCAGGCCCACCAGCTCCCGGCCGTTCTTCGTGCCCGGGAACAGCAGGGCGTCGGGCTGCTCCTTTTCCACCACCTGCAGCACCAGGTCGCGGAAGGCGTTGGGCGTGTAGTAGGACAGCGCATCGCTCTGGGCGTGGTACACCCTGTGGGCGCCGTACTGCCCCAGGGCCTGGGGATCCTGGAGATTCACCCCCACCGCCACCACCTGCTGGCCCCATTCCCGGGCCGCGGTAAACAGTTCCAGCGAAGCCTTCTTGGGCTCTCCCTGAAAGGCGTCAATGAATACCAGCACCTTGTTCATGGCCATGCCTCCTCAAAGCACCTTCTTTTCCCGAAGCACCTGCAGCAGTTTTTCCACATTGGCCGGGAAGTCTTCCTGGATCACAACCCCTGCCTCCTTGGCGGGCGGCATCTCGAGTTTGACCAGGGAAAGGGCCGCTTCCTCCAGCGACACCGGTTTCTCCTCAATGGGCTTGCGTTTGGCCATCATGATGCCCCGGAGGGTGGGCAGGCGCGGTTCGTTCAGGCCCTTTTCGGTGGTCACGATGGCCGGCAGGGGGGCTTCCACCTCCACGGCGCCGTCGTCGGTTTCGCGCTCCGCCTTGAGGGTGCCGTCGCCGAGTTCCAGTTTCACCACATAGGAAACGATGGGCACCTGCAGGAACTGGGCCAGGTACGCCCCTACCAGTCCCTGGTTGTCGTCCACGGCCTCCTTGCCCATCAGGATGAGGTCAAACCCCTCTTCCCTCACGAAATCCGCCAGGACCCGGGCGGTGGCCACGGCCGGCACAAAGGGCCGGTGTTCGGTTTTCAGGTGTACGGCCCGGTCGGCGCCCAGGGCGAGGGCGTTCCGCAGGGTCTCCTTCACGCCGTCGTCGCCCAGGGACACGGCCACGATTTCGGCATCCACGCCCTTTTCCTTGATCCGCAGGGCCTCTTCGATGGCGAACTCGTCGTAGGGGTTGAGGACATAGCTCAGGTTGTCGCGTACGATGTCGGTGCCCTCGGGGTTTGCCTGCACGGGAATCCCCGTATCCGGTACGCGTTTGATGAACACCACGATCTTCACGGCTCTTTCCTCCTTTTACGGACGAACCACCGACATGGCCACGGCCATACCACCCCCGATGCACAGGGTGGCCAGCCCCCGTTTGGCGTTCCGCTGTTTCATGGCGTACAGCAGGGTCACCAGAATCCGGGTGCCGCTGGCTCCGATGGGGTGGCCCAGGGCGATGGCGCCCCCGTGCACATTGACCTTGCTCCAGTCAAAGCCCAGAGCCTTGCCGTCGGCCAGGGTCTGGGCTGCAAAGGCCTCGTTGATCTCAATGAGGTCAAAGATGCTCACATCCTGGGCGTCCAGGAGGGCCAGGAGCTTTTTGACCCCCTCAATGGGCGCGAAGAACACCTCGGTGGGCTCCACCGCGGCAGCCGTGTAGGCCTCGATTACAGCCAGGGGCTCCAGGCCCAGGGCCAGGGCCCGGTCTTCAGACATGACCACCACGGCCGCCGCCCCGTCGTTCAGGGTGGAGCTGTTGCCAGCCGTCACCTTGCCGTTCTTGGTGAACACCGGCGGCAACTTGGCCAGTTTCTCCAGGGAGGTGTCGCGGCGCGGGCCCTCGTCGGTGTCCACCACGGTCACCTG
>WGAB01000363.1 GCA_015489295.1 Caldifarciminota bacterium | reverse complement strand
CAGCCAGGGATGGGCGGCCGTGAGCCGGTGCATGTCAAACACCTCGCCCGAGGCGGTTCTCCTGCCGTGGAACTTCGGGCCGTACCAGGAGGCAACCCCCTCCTCCACATAGCGCCCGCCCACCGCCTCCGGCAAAACCCACCTGGTGCTGCAACTCCTGGAGGAGTTTCCCCGTTTGGTGGTGATCTCGGCCGATTCCCGGAAGATCTACCGGCACCTGGAAATCGGCACGAACAAGCCGCCCCGGGAGGTGCGCCACCGGTTCCGGCTGGTGGATTTCTTAGAGCCCACCGAGTTCTTTGATGCCTACACCTTCCGCCAACTGGCCGAGCAGGAGATCCAGAGGGCACGGCAAGAGAAGCGGCCGGTACTCGTGGTGGCGGGCACGCCTCTTTATCTTTACGCGCTGTTCCGGGGCCTGTTTCGGGCGCCCCGGCCGGACCCCGAAATCCGTCGGCGCCTCCTGGAACGCTGGCACCAGGGCGAGCCGCTGCACGAGGAACTCCAGAGGGTGGATCCCGAAACCGCTCGCCGGGTGCATCCCGCCGATTGGGTCCGGATCACCCGCGCACTGGAGGTGTATTACCAGACCGGGCGTCCCATCAGCTGGTGGCGCACCCACCGCGCCGAAACCCCGCGGTACGCACCCCTCTATGTGGGGCTGTACCGGCCCCGGCCCGAGCTGTACCGCCGCATTGAACACCGGGTGGAGGCCATGATGGCGGCAGGCCTCCTGGAAGAGGTGCAGAGGCTGCGCCGGCGGTACCCGGCCGACAGCCCGGCCTTCCGAACCATCGGCTACCGGGAACTGCTGCGGTACCTGGAGGGCGAAGGCACCCTGGACCAGGCGGTGCAGGCCATCAAACGCAACACCAAGGTGTACCTGCGGCGGCAAACCTACTTTTTCCGGAAACTGGGCGACATTCCCTGGCTGCCGCCGGAACAGGCGCTTCAGGCCCTGCGGGAAGTGCTCCGGCACGGGGCAGGCGAAGGAAGGGATTAGTGCAGCCCCAGCCAGGGCCAGAGGCCGAAGGCGGCGAAGGCGAGCGCCGCCAGGGCGGCGGCGTGGAACACCACCCCCCGGCGGATGGCGTATCCCACCGAATACTTGCCCGAGGAAAAGGCCAGGGCGTTGGGCGGGGTGCCCATGGGCAGCATGAAGGGCAGGCCGGCCGGCAGGGTGACCACCAGGGTAAGGAACACCGGGTTCAGGTGCAGCGGCCCGGCCAGGGAATAGGCTAAGGGCAACAGCAGCGCCACGGTGGCCACATTGCTGATCAACTCCGTAAGCAGCAGGGCCAGGAGGGTGAGCACCAGGAACAGGGTTACCGGATGGTGGGCGAAGGGAAAGAGGAGGCCCCGGGCGATCACCAGGGCGGCCCCGGATTCCACCATGGTTTTGCCCAGCACAATGGCCCCGCCGTACATCAGGATCACGCCCCAGTTCACATAGCCTTCCACTTCTTTCCACGATACCACCCTGAACAGGAAGAGCAGCAGAGCCGCCAGGATCGCCGTCACCGAGAAGTCCAGCCACCGGTCCAGCAGGATCCAGCCCACGAGCGCCAGGCCGAAGACCACCAGCACGCGTTTTTCTTTGAGGTTCAGGGGGCCGGCCGCGGTGGGCGACTCGGCACCGGCCGCCTTCCGGATCAGGGGGTTCAGGTGCCGGAACCGGCGGGTCAAGAGGTACAGGTACAGGAGTCCGAAGAGGCTCAGCAGTAGGGTGACCGGCAACGCGGCCAGGGTCCAGTCCAGGAACTGGATCCGGATGCCGAACTCCTCCTGCAGGATACCGATGGCGAGCGGGGCCCGGGCGCCGCCCAGCGGCGTGGCGATTCCTCCGATCACCGAGCCCCAGGCCATGCTCAAAAAGAGCAGGGCTTCAAACTCGCGGTGTTCCCGGGGGATCCGCAGGCGGTGCAGGAGTTTCAGCAGCACCGGAAAGGTGAGGGCCGCCACCACATGCTCTGGAATGAACCAGGACATGAGATCGGTGGCTACGAACACGCCGGCCACGAGGGCATAGGCGGAGCCCTGGAAGTGGGCCAGCAGCCGGGTGCTCAGGCGGCGGGCCAGGCCGGAGTGCAGGAGCCCTGCCGCAAGGATGAAGGCCCCCAGGATGAAGAACACCGCCCGGTTGCCGAAGAGGGCGAAGGTTTCGGAAACCCCCAGGATGCCGGTAAGGGGCACGAGCCCCATCACCATAAGGCCGGTGACCGCGGGCGGAAACGGCCGTCCGGCCAGCCAGAAGGCCACCGCCAGGAAGAAGATCCCCAGGGTGCGCTGCGCCTCCTGGGTGAGGCCCGGCAACGGGGGCAGCAATGAAAGCAGGAAGAGGGCCGTGCCCCCATAGGGAACGGCCCTCTTGACGAGCCGAAACAAACGGAACAGCAGCCCGGGGGATCGGCTCACAGGGTCGGCAGGTAGGTTTTCAGTTCGTAATCCGTGACCGCCACCCGGTAGCGTTCCCACTCGGTTTTCTTGTTGCGCAGGTACTTTTCAAAGAGCTCGTCGCCCAGGGTTTCGCGGACGAGGGTGCTTTCGGCCATCACCTGGATGGCGGCGTACAGGGAATCGGGCAGGGCGTCAATGCCGTAGCGGGCCTTGACCTCTTCGGGCATGGCGTAGATGTCTTCCTCCACCGGGTCGGGCAGGGGGTACCGTTCCTCCACGCCCTTGAGCCCGGCAGCCAGCATCACGGCAAAGGCCAGGTAGGGGTTGGTGGCCGGGTCCGGCGCGCGGTACTCAATGCGGCAGGACTGGGACTTGTGGGGTTTGAAGGCAGGTACGCGCACCAGGGCCGAGCGGTTCCGGCGGCCCCAGGTGATGTACACCGGTGCCTCGTAGCCCACCACCAGGCGCTTGTAGGAGTTCACCCACTGGTTCGTGACAGCCGTGATCTCCCGGGAATGCCGGAGCAGGCCGGCGATGAACCCGGCTGCCACCTCGGACAGGTTGTAGGCGCCGGTTGCCGAGTAGAAGGCGTTTTCCTTGCCCCGGAACAGCGACTGGTGCACATGAAGCCCGGAACCGTTGATGCCCTGCACCGGCTTGGGCATGAAGGTGGCATACAGGCCGTACTTGCGGGCCTTTTCCTTGACCACGGCCCGGGCGATCTGCAGGTAGTCGGCCATGCGCAGGGCGGGCTGGTACCGGAAATCCAGTTCGTGCTGGCTGTAGGCCACCTCGTGGTGGGAGGCCTCCACGGTGATGCCCATCTGGTTCAGGGTCAGGAGCGCCTCCTTCCGGGCCAGGGTGGCGCGGTCCATGGGGAACACGTCAAAGTACCCGCCGGCATCCAGCGGCTTGGCCTCCTGGTCGGAGGGGAAGTAGAAGTATTCCAGTTCGGGGCCGGTGTAGTACTCAAAGCCCATCTGGTGGGCCTTTTCCAGGTTCCGGCGGAGCACATACCGGGGGTCCGATTCGTAGGGCCGGCCGTCGGGATACTGGATGTCGCACATGAACACGGCCGAGGGGACGCCGCCGAGATCGTCGGGAAAGATCACGAGGGTATCGGGGTCCGGCTTGGCGATGAGATCCGATTCCTCAATACGCACGAACCCTTCCACCGAAGAGCCGTCAAACCCGATGCCCTCCTCCAGGGCCCGGTCCAGTTCCGACAGGTTCAGGTTGAACCCCTTGATCCGGCCCAGGATGTCGGTGAACCAGAGGCGGACCACCTGTACCCCGGCGTCCTGGATACGTTCCCAGATTTCCTGCCGATCCATCAAACACCTCCGTTTTAGGGGTTTTGTTCCAAAGCCTTGCGGACAAAGCCGTCGGCCCGGCGCAGGGCCTCTTCGGCCTGTTCGCGGGTCCAGCCCTTGAGGGCCATCAGGATGGCCACCTTGACGCTGCCGCCAGCGGCCTCCACGTACCGGGCGGCCTCCTCGTAGGGGAGCCCGGTGACCGTCATCACAACCCGCACCGACCGGGCCTGGAGTTTCTTGGAGGTGGCCCAGAGGTCCACCATCAGGTTCTCATAGACCTTGCCCAGCCGCACCATGGCGGCGGTGGAAATCATGTTCAGCACGAGTTTCTGGGCGGTGCCCGCCTTCATGCGGGTGGAGCCGGTGACCACCTCCGGGCCCACCACCGGGGCGATGAGCACGTCCACCTCAAGGTCCACCTCCTCCCGGGGGATGACGGTGATCAGGGCGGTTTTGGCGCCGAGGGCGCGGGCGTACTTCAGGGCGCCCTTCACATAGGGGGTTCGCTTGGAGGCGGCCAGGCCGATGACGAAGTCGCGGGCGGTCACGCCCCGCTCCTTGAGGTCTTCTTCGCCGTACTCCTCCAGGTCTTCGGCCCCTTCCACGGCCCGAACCAGGGCGCCGTAGCCGCCAGCGATCAGGCCCTGCACCTGCCAGGGCCGGGTGCCGTAGGTGGGAGGCAGTTCGGCGGCATCCAGCACACCCAGGCGGCCGGAGGTGCCGGCCCCCACATAGAAAATCCGGTCTCCCCGGCGGAAGGTTTCCACATAGATCTCCACGGCCCGGGCGATATGGGGGATCTCCCGGCGCACCGCCGGGGCCACCTGAAGGTCCTCGTCGTTGATCCGGTACAGCAGGTCTTCCACCGACAGGGTGTCCAGGTCCAGGGTTCGGGGGTTCCGCTGCTCCGTGAGCAGGTGCTTGGTTTCCTGGAATACCTCGTAGATTTCGTCCTTTTTGGGCCGGTTCTTGCTCATGGCCACTTCCTTTCCAGGTACGGCAGGATCACCTCTTGGATGGTTTTCAACAGAGCGTCCCGCACCATGCGGTAAAACATAAAGCCCTGGCCGATGGGATCGGGCACCTCTCCCACGCTGCGTTCGCCGAAGAGCCGGGCTTTGGCTCCGGCTCCGAGGTCCCGGGCCGCCTCCACATGGATCCGTTCCATGCCGTAGATCACATCCGCCCAGGCCACGAGGTCGGGGGTCAGCCGCCGGGCCTGGTGCCCGTGGACCCGGATGCCGATCTCCTCCAGGGCCCGGGCCGCATCGGGATGGATCGGGCTGCCCTCAAAGGCGGCGGTGCCGGCCGAACGCACGGCCACATGGGACCTGATCTTCGGGTTCATCAGGTGCCGCGTGATCCACTCGGCCATGGGGCTCCGGCAGGTGTTGCCCGTGCAGAGGTAGAGCACATGGAAGGTCTGGTCCGGCGCGAGCTGCACCTCCCGGTCCAGGGCCTCCTCAAGGGCCAGCACCGGGATGCCGCCCTTCCGCAATACCCGCGGCGGATCTGTCGCCGTCTGCACCACGGTCGAGGGCGCCTGGCCGCCGGCGGGCTCCGGGATCACCAGGTCCACGGCATCGCCCAGAGCCCGAAGCACCTCTTCCGGCGTTCGGGCAGGCGGCGCACCTGAAGGATTGGCCGAGGTGGAGGCGATGGGAATCCCTGCCAGGTCTTGGAGAAGCGCCAGAAGGGGCTCAAAATCGGGTACCCGGATGCCGAGGGTACCTTCGTGGACCAGGGTTTTCGGGGCCTCGGGCCCTGCAGGCACCACGAGGGTGAGGGGGCCGGGCCAGAACCGCCGGGCCAGGCGCAAAGCGGCCTCGGAAAACTCGCCGGATTTTCGGGCCGTTTCCAGGTCGGGTGCCATCAGCACCAGGGGCTTCTTGCGGGTGCGGCCCTTGATCTGGTAAATGCGGTCGACGGCTTCCGGACGGTCGGCCCGGGCCAGGAGGCCGAACACGGTTTCCGTGGGAACGGCCACCACGCCACCCTGCTGCAGGATTTGCCGGGCCTTTTCCCATGCGCTCATCGCCGAAACTGGATGCCGAAGAAGAGGGCTGGATCGGGCACGAGGGGCAGGGTGAACTCCATGGTCATGCCGAAGGGCAACTTTTGATAGGCTGGCGGTACATCCTCCCGCCGCGAGATGTCAATGCCCACGAACAGGGCCTGGAAAAACCGGAACGGCCCCAGGTTGCGCAGGTGATCCCAGAAGTTGCCGTCGTAGGGCAGGTCCAGTTTTCGGTAGTCCGGCATGTTCACCCCGATCCAGCCGAAGGACACCGAGGAATAGGGAGACAGGTGCTTGCCCGCCACGAGCACCACCCGTCCGGTGATGCCCTCCACCACGGGATGGTACCCGAAGCCGAACCACACGGAGGCGTTCAGGGGCGCGGCCACGGGCGAGCCCAGGCCCAGGAACTGGAACTTGCCGAAGGGCCCGATGCCCTCGCCCAGGCTGCCCCAGAGGCCGAAGTCCAGGTATTCCGAGGCGCCGTACTCAATGAAGCCGCCGACATTGGGCCGGGAATCAAAGGACCCGATGCCCTGGCGGAGGGAATGCTGCCGGGTTTGGCGGTTGAAGTACAGCGGATAGGTCAGGTACCAGCCGGCATCCACCTGGCCGGGTCCCATGGTGTGGGCGGTTTGGAAGGTACCGAAGAAGCACCCCTCCTGGAGCAGAACGAAAAAAAGCAGGCCGAGCCAGAGGATTTGTCGCATAAAGAAAAATGGAGCCCACGACCGGACTCGAACCGGTGACCTCGTCCTTACCAAGGACGTGCTCTGCCGCCTGAGCTACGTGGGCTCCTATGAAGCCGAAAATGGAGCGGTGGACGGGACTCGAACCCGCAACCTACGGCTTGGAAGGCCGTAGCGCTACCAATTGCGCCACCACCGCAGGTGTTTTCCATAGGATATGGTGGTGGGGGGAGGATTCGAACCCCCGAAGGCTGCGCCAGCAGATTTACAGTCTGCCCCCGTTGGCCGCTTGGGTACCCCACCACCGGTTCAAAGCCAGGTTCACTCCCCATCAAACCATCCCAAGACCCTCAGGTCCCCGTCTCTCAGTTGGAGCTGGCGGAGGGATTCGAACCCCCGACCTGGTGATTACAAATCACCTGCTCTGCCAACTGAGCTACGCCAGCCTGCTTGTGAAAGACCCATGCCGATCAGGGCCTATAAATGTACAGGCGAGCCCCGGAAGGGTCAAGATTTCACGGGGCTCACACCGGGAAACGGCAAGGGAAAGACCCCCTCCACAGGTCGGCGAGCCCTGCGTCGGCCCACTGCCGGTACTCCTCATCTCATCCTCGCCACCAGCCGGAACACCGTGTTGTAGGTATCATCGGTCCTTGGAAGGACGAAGAGGATCACGACCGTAGGATCATCCGGGTTGCAGTGTTCCTCGTAAATTCGCCGGAGGTTGCCTTCCAGGGAATCCGGTACGAGTTCTTCGCAAATGACATAGAACACCCTCCAGCGCTGCTTTTTTCGTCAGCGGAGAGGAAAAGGTGCTCCCTGCACCTTCCTGTGCTCGTAGGCATCCTCCTGGAGCAGTTCTCGGACATCCTCAAGGATTTTGTTAAGCGCAGGCACCAACCCCCGCCCCACTTCCCGCTTGCACCACTGGATTCCCTCCTGCCAGACCTCTACCCGGAAACTCATGGGGAAGGTTTCTTTTGAAGCGCCTTGAGGATTTCAAGCACGTCCCGGTCGCTGTCTTCAATGTCTTCCAAGAGCTCCTGGTACCGCTGGTAGGTCTCCTCATCGGCAATAGCCAGTTCCGCGATGTGGATGGGATCCCCGGGCTCTGCGTATTTCCAGGC
>WGAB01000362.1 GCA_015489295.1 Caldifarciminota bacterium | reverse complement strand
GGAACCCGCCAAGCGGGAAAAGAGCAAACGCGGTTGACCCCGGGGTGAATGCGCCGCATCTTCCGCCTCCTCCTGCCCTATAAGTGGCAGGTTCTCACCGGCATCCTCATCCTGCTGGTGGTGGATGGGGTGCAACTCATCGTTCCCCTGATCATCCGCCATGCTGTGGATACCCTGGTGGCCGGGACGGCCGGCCTCGCCGACCTCGGCCGCTATGCCCTGTGGATCCTGGGGATCGCCCTGGCGGTGGCCGTTCTGCGGTTCCTGTGGCGCTACTTTTTGATCGGCACCGCCCGCAAGGCCGAACGGGACCTGCGGGAACGCCTGTACCGCCATTTCCTCACCCTGGACCTGCCCTTTTACCAGCGATGGTCCACCGGCGACCTCATGGCCCACACCACCAACGACGTGGACGCCGTGCGCATGGCCGCCGGCTTCGGCCTCATCATCTCTATGGACGCCCTGTTTTACTCGGTGTTCGCCCTGGGGGCCATGATCTACATCTCGCCGCGCCTCACCCTGTATGCCATGCTGCCGCTGCCCCTGATCACCGTGTTCGTCATCCTCTTCGGCCGAAAGATCCATGTCCGGTTCCGGCAGGTGCAGGCCGCCTTTTCCCGTTTGACCGAAGGGGTGCGCGAGGCTGTGGCCGGCATCAAGGTCATCAAGGCCTTTGACGCCCTGGCCGGCGAAGCCCGGTACCTCCGGGACCTCAGCTGGCGTTACCTCGTGGAAAACCTGCGGCTCATCCGGATTACTGCCGTCTTTTTCCCCTTCATCACCTTTATGGGCGGCCTGGCCACGGCCATTGTGCTGTTCGCCGGCGGCCAGCGGGTAATCCTGGGCCAGATTTCCCTGGGCGATTTCGTGGCCTTCAACACCTATCTCAGCATCATGGTGTGGCCCATGATGGCCATCGGCTGGGTGGTGAATGTGTTCCAGCGGGGCAGCGCCTCCATGGAACGCATTGAGAGGCTGCTCAAGGAAAAGCCCGTGATCGTGGGCGGGCCGGTGCGCCGCGAGATCCAGGGCCGGGTGGACTTCCGCCACCTTCATTTTTCCTACGATGGCAACCGGCCCGTGCTGCAGGACATCACGCTCCAGGCCGAGCCCGGCATGAAGATCGGCCTGGTGGGCACCATCGGCTCCGGCAAAAGCACCCTGGTGAAACTCATTCCCCGCCTCCTGGACCCGCCACGGCGCACCCTGTTCGTGGACGAGGTGCCCGTGGAAGAGTACGACCTGGAGGCCCTGCGCAAACCCATCGGCTTCGTGCCCCAGGAATCGTTGCTGTTTTCCACCACCCTGCGCGAGAACCTGCTGCTGGGACTGGACCACGACCCCGGCGATGAGGTGCTGTGGGAGATGCTCCGCCGGGTGGAGATCTACGACGAGGTGCGCGAGTTCCCCGACCGCCTGGACACCGTGGTGGGCGAACGGGGGTTTACCCTTTCGGGCGGGCAGCGCCAGCGGATCGCCCTGGCCCGCGCCCTCCTCAAGGATCCCCGCATCCTGATCTTAGACGACGCCCTCTCGGCCGTGGATACGGTCACCGAACGCCGGATCCTGGAGAACCTGCGCGATTTCCTGGCGAACCGCACCGTTTTTGTGGTCACCCACCGGCTCTCGGCGGTAGTGGACGCCGACCGCATCTATGTGCTGGAACACGGCCGTATTCTGGAGCAGGGCCGCCACGAAGAACTGGTGGCGGCCAACGGCTTTTACGCCCAGCTCTGGGCCATTCAGCAGATGATGGAGCCCAACGATGTTTCACGGTCCGCCTGAGGTCAGCGAAGACCGCATCAAGGTCAAACACGACCTGCCCCTGGTGCGGCGGCTCCTGGGCTACACCCGGCCGTACTGGCACATCGTGCTCTTGGCGTTCCTGGCCCTGCTCCTGAACTCGGGCTTTGACCTGGGCGTGCCCTATGTGGTGAAAACCGCCATTGACCGTTATGTGACGCCCCACTGGGTGTTTTACACCGGATCCACCCAGCGGTTTTCCCATGCCACCCGGCCCTGGCGGGGCGATACCGTGTTGCTGAACCTGAGCGAACTGCCCCGGAGCACCCGCAAGGTGCTGGAAACCCGGGGCGAAATCCCCCACCAGAAACTCCTGGTGTATCCCCGGGTGCCGGAGGACATCGCCAGGCGGCATCTGGGCCTGTTTCTCAGGGCCGGCCCCGAGGGGCCCTATGTGCTGCCCTACGACCGATTGGGCGATCTTTCGCCCCCGGAGGTGCGCCGCCTGCGGCTCGTGGAACTCGCCGGCGTCGCCCGCATGGCCCTCATCCTCCTGGCCCTGCTCGTGGGCAGTTTCGTGTTCGGCTCCGCCCTCACCTATCTGCTCCAGTACCTGGGCCAGCGGGTGATGTTTGATATGCGCATGGAGGTGATTGAACACCTGCTCCGGTTGCCGGTGGCCTACTTTGACAAAAACCCGGTGGGCCGGCTCGTGACCCGCGCCACCAACGACATTGCGGCCGTGTCGGAACTCTACTCGTCGGTGCTGGTGTTCGTGGCCAAGGACTTCCTGCTCATCTTCGGCATCTTCTTCGTCATGAGCCGGATGAACCGCTCGCTGACCCTGGTGATCCTGGCACTCGTGCCCTTCATCCTGGTTACCACCTACCTGTTCCGGCTGTATGCCCGCACGGCGTACCGGCTTGTGCGCCGCCACCTGGCCCGGGTCAACGCCTTTGTGCAGGAAACCCTGAACGGTATCGGTCTGATCCAGGTGTTCAACGCCCAGCGGAATGTGCTGCGGCAGTTCCGGCGCATCAACGACGACCTGTTTCGGGCCTTCCTCCGGCAGATGTATGTGTTTGCGGTGTTCCGGCCGGTGATTGAAATCTTCTCGGCCGTGGCCGTGGCGCTTGTGGTGTGGTACGGCGGCGGCCAGATCATCAAGGGGGCCCTCACCTTCGGCGCACTCGTGGCCTTTCTTTCGTACATTGACATGATGTTCCATCCCATCCGCGACCTGGCCGAGAAGTACAACATCTTCCAGTCGGCCCTGGCCGGGGCGGAGCGCGTGTTCACCCTGCTGCAGGAGCCGCCGGAGCCCGAGGGCACCCAGGATCTGCAGGAGGTGCGGGGCGAGATCGTGTTTGAGGATGTGTGGTTCGCCTACAACCCCAACGAGTGGGTGCTCAAGGGGGTATCCTTCCGCATTCGGCCCGAGGAAACCGTGGCCCTGGTGGGCCCCACCGGCGCCGGCAAAACCAGCATCATGTCGCTGATGCTGGGCTTTTATCGACCCCAGAAGGGCCGGATCCTGATTGACGGCGTGGACATCCGGAACCTTCGGCTCGCCACCCTGCGCCGCATCATCGGCGTGGTGTTTCAGGATGTGTTCCTTCTGGAGGGCACCATTCTGGACAACCTGAAACTGCACCAGGAGATCCCTGAGCCCCAGCTGGAGCGGGCCCTGAAGATCACCCGGCTCCAGGAGGTGGTGCAGCGCTTGCCCCAGGGCCTGAACACGCCGGTGGGCGAAGGCGGCCGGCTTCTCTCGGCCGGCGAACGGCAACTGCTCTCCTTTGCCCGAGCCCTGGCGCGGGACCCCAAGATCCTGCTGATGGACGAGGCCACCTCCAGCGTGGACTCCTATTCCGAGTACCTCATTGAGCAGGCTTTGCGAGCCATGCTGAAGGGCAAAACCGCCGTGATCATCGCCCATCGGCTTTCCACCGTGCGCCATGCCGACCGCATCCTGGTGGTGGTCGGCGGTCGCATTGTGGAGGAGGGCACCCACGAGGATCTCCTCAAGAAGGGCGGCGTGTATTCCCACCTGTACCGGATCCAGTTCGGCGAAGCCCCGGCCGCCGCGGCCGATCCCCCGGAGGCCGAAGGCCCTGCGTAGAAAAGCCCCGGACTTTCCCCTATAATCCCTCTGCCATGCGCATTCTGTGGGTGGACGACGAAATCGAAGGCCTCCGACCCCACATCCTTTTCCTGGAACGGGAGGGGGTTGAGGTGGTGCCCTTTGACCGGCCGGAGGACGCCCTGGAGGCCCTCAAGGTTTCCTCTTTCGATCTCGTAATCCTGGACTATCGGATGCCCGGCATGGACGGCCTCACCACCCTGCGGGAGGTTCGTAAACTCGCTCCCCATGTGCCCGTGGCGCTCGTGACCATG
>WGAB01000361.1 GCA_015489295.1 Caldifarciminota bacterium | reverse complement strand
CTCGTAGAGCTTCCGCTTGTCCTCCTCCGGGATGATGCCGCCGCCGAAGAGCAGCACATCGTCCAGGCCCTTCTCGCGCATCAGCCGCAGCACCTTGGGGAAATAGGTCATGTGGGCGCCCGAGAGGATGGAAAGCCCGATGACATCCACATCCTCCTGCAGGGCGGTTTCCACGATGGCTTCGGCGGTTTGGTGGAGGCCGGTATAGATGACCTCCATACCGGCATCCCGCAGGGCCCGGGCGATCACCTTGGCCCCACGGTCGTGGCCGTCCAGGCCGGGCTTTGCGATGAGCACACGGATCTTCCTCGCCATGGGTTCTGCTCCTTGGTTAACGCCTCGGTTGCCGGTTGGCTGCAATCATACGGCTCAAAACCCAAGAAGTTGCAACAGGGTTTCCATGTGCCGGGCCGCCAGGGTGCCGATGAGGCTGTGCTGCACCACCCCCGGCCAGAGGTTGTGCCGCAGCAAAAAGGCGAACACGCCGCCGATCAAAAGCCAGGTTTCCACGAAGGCCAGAACGGCGCCGCCCAGGCGGTCCAGGGGCCCCAGCAGGAACGCTCGCAGCATGGTGCGCAGGGTGATGCCCACGATGTTGCCCACCACCACGGCAATCACAAACAGGGCCAGAAAGATCAGGGCCCGTTTCACCACCAGGATGTCGTTGGGCAGGAAGGAGAGCAGGGGCAGCAGGCGGTCGGTATAGGTCAGGCCGAGGGCGATCCCCGCGACAATGCCGAGGATGGAGAAAATCTGGAGCACCAGCCCCTTTCGCAGGCCGCCCAGGGAATTGCCTGCGAGGATCAGGGCGAGTACCAGGTCCAGGATCCAGGCCATAGGCTAAAACTCCAGGATGTCCGCCTCCAGGCGCTCCAGGTCCAGCACCGCGAAGGTGCGGCGGCCTGTGAGGTAGCCGCAGGCCTCGCCCGGGTTCAGGATCAGGTGGCCCGGGGCGCGTTTCTCCACCCGCATTTCGTGGGTATGCCCGTAGAGTACGACATCAAAGGTCTGGGCCAGGGCCTCGGGAGCGAAGGGCTCATGGGTCATGTGGATCCGGCGGCCGTGGAGTTCCAGCACCACCGGCTGCACGCGGATCTCAGCGTTGAATTTCTGGAAGGTATCGCGCAGGAACAGGCGTTCGCCGTCGTTGTTGCCGTAGACGGCGAGCAGGTCGCCATCGTACACCTCGCGCAGAAACCGCACCACAAAGGGGGCGATGACATCCCCCAGGTGCAACACCTGCCGGATGCCCAGGTCCTGGATCCGGCGGAACGCTTCCTTGACCGCCGGAATGTTATCGTGGGTATCGGAAATCACCGCGATCTTCATGGTCAAAACCTCCACAGGGCCAGCGCCACCAGCCCCACAAGCATCAGGGTTTTCATGGTTTCCGAAACGCTTTGGGGCTCAGCGGATTCCAGTTTCAGGATAAGGGAAACCAGCGGAAAATCAACCCCGAGGACCACCACGGCCAGGTACCAGGGGCCGTAGGCCCCGAGAAGAAAGGGCAGCGGGGTGATCAGGATCAGGAGTGCCAGCACCACGCGAACCAGGGTCAGCACGCGCCGGCGGGGCCACACCAGTGCAAGGGTCCGGCCTGCCGCCACGAGGTCGCCTTCCCGGTCCTGCAGGTCCTTGACCAGTTCCCGGGCCAGATGCAGCAAAAAGGCAAAGGCAAAGGGGAACACCTCCCGTTCCGGCCGGCCCATGATAGCCCCTGCGAACACGAAGGTGAGGCCGGAAACCAGGCTCACGATAAGGTTGCCCAAAAGGGGGATCCACTTGCCCCTGAGGTCGTAGAACACAAGCAGCACGGCGGCCACGAGGGCAAGACCAAAGGGCCCGGAGCCCAGCGGCCAGGCCGCCGCCACCCCGAGCAACAGGAACGCCACCGCCACCGCCAGGGCCAGGGCGGGCGGAATCTCGCCCCGAGGCAGAGGCCGTTCCGGATGAGCCACCCGGTCCACGGGCAAATCGGCCACATCGTTCAGGATGTTGCCCCCGGCGGTGATCAGGGCCACAGCAAGAAAGGCCAGCAGCCGGGCCCAGGGCAGCGGACACTGGCCGGCGAGGTTGAACCCCACCTGCACCACCAGCAGGGCAATCAGGACATTGAGGGGGCGGCTGAGGCGCCAGAGGGCACGGAGCGTGGTCATTTGCCCCGTTTGAGCACCTCGCCCAGGTTCAGAATGGTGCCCTGGTCCGAAACGATCACCTGCACCTTGTCGGAGAGCTTGTCCACATACAGGTACCGGATGTACTCGGGGTGCTTCTTGAGTTGCTGCGACACGATCTCAATGGCCCGGGCCTTGCCTTCGGCTTCAATCTGCTTGCGCTTGGCCTCCATCTGCTCCTTTTCCAGCACATACTTCATGCGCTCGGCTTCCTGCTGGGCGATCTGCTTCTGCTCAATGGCGCGGGCGAAGTCCGGGGTGAAGTGCACGTCCCGCAGTACGATCTCCTCCACGATGAAGCCGTCGGGCTCCAGGAGTTTCCGCAGCCGGTCCAGGATTTCCTGCTGGATATACAGCCGTTTGGCCGAGTACACGTCCATGATGGGATACTCGGAGATCACATGCCGCACGATGGACCGGATGGCGGGCCGCACCACCTTTTCGTCGTAGTCCGGGCCGATGCGGCGGTGCACGGAGATCAGGCTGTCGGGGTTGATGCGGTACCAGCAGGTGAGGTCAATGCCCACCTGGAGCCCCTCCTTGGTGGGTGACCACAGGGAATCGTCAATGTCGCGGCGTTTGCCCTCGCCCTTGCGGGCCGACATGGTGTACTCCTGCCGACGCAGGTCGTACAGGTAGGTGTTGTAAATCAGGGGCGGCACGAAGGTGACGCCCTCCCGGGCCACGGAAAAGGTTTTGGTGAGGACATTGAACTTCACCAGCGCGTGGCCCACGAGCACCACCCGGATGCTCAGGGCGAGGAAGAGCACGAGAAGGACACCGACGATGCCTCCGAGGAGCGGCACAGTCAGGTTGATCCGTCGCACGGCCATGATCTCGCCCTCCCGCTCGGTGATCACCACCCGCACGGAGGTCTTATAGACCCAGTAGGCGATGGCCGCGAGGACCAGGAGAACCACCAGAATCGTCCACATCGCCGCCATTGTAAGCGGCCCCTTATAGGG
>WGAB01000360.1 GCA_015489295.1 Caldifarciminota bacterium | reverse complement strand
GCAGGGGCGCTGGAACCGGGTGATCCGGCGGATCGTGCCGGGGGTTCCATCCTTGAGTTCCATCACGAACACCTGGCCGTACACGATGAAGGCGAGTTCATCGCCCCGGGGCGAGAGGGCGAAGTGGGTGGCATCCCGGGTGAGCCGCAGGGCGAAGGGATCGCGGCCCTTGGGATCCCGGGGCACCCGGATTTCCAGGCGTTGCACCGTGCCCGTGGCCACATCGTACACATACAGGTGGCCCAGGCTTTCAAAGGCGATGACCGAGCCGTCGGCCGACATGGCCGGAAACAGCACCTCCTCGGTGAAATGGGTCAACTGTCGGCGGTCGGTGCCGTCCAGGTTCATGCTCCACAGGTTGCCGGTGTTCTCGGGCCCTTCGTTGGACACAAAGTAAATCCGGCGGTCCCGGGGCGAGACCATGGGCCAGGCGTCGCGCCCGGCAAAGTCGGTGATGCGGGTGGCAAAGGAGCCCTGGAGGTCGGTGAGCCAGAGGTCGCGGCTGGCCGGCCCGCGGTACCGGCGGCGCCACCAGTTCGTGGCGCCCCGCTCGATGACCAGGGTATCGGTGCCGGGTACCGGCGCCGCGTTGAGCACCTCAAAGTCCAGCACCTTTTCGGGCATTTTGGCGCCGTGCAGGGGGATGCGATAGACGGCCCCGCGGAACTCCGTGCGTCGGCTCGCAAAGTACAGGGTGTCGTGTTTCAGGAACAGGGGCCAGTCGTTGCCGAAGAAGGTGAGGCGGCGGGGCGGTGCGCTGCCGTCGGCCGGCATCGCGAAGATGTGGCTGTCGTCGTACCGGCTGGAATAGAACACCAGGGTTTTGCCGTCGGAGGTCCAGAGGGCACCGGTTTCGTAGCCGTCGGAGTCGGTGAGCCGCAGGGCGCGGCCGCCCTCGCGGGGCACCACCCAGAGGTCGCCCTGATAGGTGAAGGCGATCCAGCGGCCGTCGGGCGAAGGACGGGGCACGGAAAACCCGGGGCCCGGCGTCTGCACGCCCAGCACGGTCAAAAGCAGCAGGGTCCACATTCGCGAAAACCTCCTTCCAGGGTTTAAGCATATGGCCGTGCGGTTATAATTGTGCAAACCCCTTTATCCGGACGGAGGTTCTGGAGCGGTATCGGCATGCGACCCTGGAAACGCCGGTGGGCGGCAGGCTTTCTGCTCTGGCTCGTGGTCGGCACCCCCCTGGCCGGGCGGGTGATCTGGTGGGAGAACTTTGAGGACTCCACCCTGAGCCGGATCACCTGGCACGGTTCGGTTTCCCTGGCCTACGATCCCCCCTATGTGCAGGACGACCCCGCCGGGTTCCGTCGCCAGAACCACGGCATCGTGAGCCTTGAACTCGCTCCCCTGGCCGATGATACCACCTGGGTGCGGTTCCCCACCTGTGCGGGCTTCTGCCCTCCGGCCGTGGTGGAGCTCTACGTCAACCTGCCCGACGCTGGCACCGGCTTAACCGGCACCCTCTGGGACCTGGGCCGGCTCCGGGTTTATCTCACAGCCCTGGACGCCAACCGGTATGCCCTGCAGATTGAGGATTCCACAGGCATCCACCTCTTTGACCAGGATTCGCTGATCCTTGTGCCCGATACCGTGGTGCATCCCCAGAACTGGTACCGGATCCAGGTGCTCCTGACGGATTCCCTGGACTTCGTATACCTGAACGGCCAACGGGTGGGCACCGGCTTCCGGCCTCTGCAGGCCACCCTACCCGACAGCACGCGCCTGCAACTGCCGGCGGGCGGCACCGGCACCCTCCTGGTGGACGATTACCTCGTATCCGTGCCCGACATCGGTCTGCACCCGGGCCTGCTCTTTGGCCTGGAAGACCTGCCGATCCTGCTGTTCAAGACCACCGACTTCTACACCGGCACCTCGGGCATCGCGCCAGCGGAACTCTGGGACAGCCTCCAGGCCCAGGCGAACCGGTACCTTGCAACCGACACCCTGGTGCTCTTGGACGGCGAGGTGCGGTATCCCTATCCCTTCCCCTGGCCGCCGCCCTTGTGGAGCGGCCTCTTATACCAGGCCCACATCCCCCACTGGATCCAGAGCGAGGGGTTCGTGTATGCCCTGCTGGGCGACCTGGCCCACGCCGCCAAGGTGCGCGGCATCCTCCGGAGCCTCAGCAACTGGCCCCAGCTGGAATGGCCCTTCTATTACCACAATCCCACGCCGCTCTATATGGAAACCGATGGGTTCCACTACCTTCTGGCCCTCACCATAGGCTACGACCTGGTCTATGATGCCCTTTCCGACTTTGACCGGATGAGCCTGGAGAACGCCCTGCTTGTCAAGGGCGTGCAGCAGGCCGACCTGGCCTTGCGGGTGGGCAACCTGGCCGAGCGGCCGGTTCGCTCCAACAAGGCGCTGGTGGGCGCCGCGGCGCTCCTCCTGACCTGCTTCATGGTGGAGGATTCGGCATACACGGCAGGGCCCTTGAGCACAGCCCGCGATATTCTTTACGACTTTTTCAGCCATCCTGAGGAAAGCTTCTCGCCCGTAACCGGAGACGCTCGGGAAAACTCCTTTTACACCTCCTATGCCTTCGTGCACCTGGCCATGGCCGCCCAGGCTCTGGAACGGCGCGGGGAAACCTGGCTCCGGGACCAGATGGTTCCCTTTGTCCGGTACCGCGTGACCCTGGCCCTGCCGGGCTGGCACCTGTACCCTCCGGTGGGCGACAACTCGGCAGTCCTCCACGGCTACATGGAGCAAACCCCGGAACTCTTTGCGTATCTGGCCTCCCACGGCCACGATCCCCTGGCCCAGTGGTACCTTTCCCGGATCTCGGGGTACACCGTCGATTTCGGCCAGGGCCTGTGGGGCGACTACCTGGTGTTCGGCACCTTCCTGTGGCTGGACAATTTCCAGCCCGTTGCCTCCCCGGAGGCTTCGGGCCTCCCGCTCCTCCAGAAATTCCCGGTGGCGGGCCTGGCCGTGTACCGGAGCGGCTGGCAGGATTCCCGCACCCTGTTCGTCGCCCTCAAATCCCGCGACGCCGGGGCCTTTCACAACCACCTGGACAACAACACGCTGTACCTGGCCCTGGGTAGCCAGTGGGTTATCGGGGAGGACACGTACCGCCATTTGCCCTACACCGAACGCCACAGCACGCTACTGGTATTCTGGGACGGTGATTCTCTGGGGCAGGTATGGCGCAACGACGGCGGTACCCTGTGGGATCCGTACCGCGACTCCTCGGGCGTGCTTTTAGAAGCCGAAGCCCAGGGGAGTTACCAGACGGTTTCCCTCTTTCACCGCCGCGTCTGGATCCTGCCCCAGGACACCACCGTGCTGGTGTGGGATCGCATTGTCTCACCGCCGGAGTACGCCGCGCGGTACCAGCTGCGGTACCATCTCTTCGGCACTCCCCAGTGGCACGGCGACACCCTGTGGCTGGTTCAGGATTCCCTGGCGGTCCGGTTGCTGTGGCTCTCCCCCTATGCCACGGTCCAGGGCCTGGAAACCTACCCCACGGATACGGTCTGGACTCTTACCAGCCTGGCCGATTCCACCGATTTTGAGGGGGTGGCGGTGTTCAACCTGGCACCGGCCGCCACGCCCACCCTGCCCGAGTTCCGCCAGGTTCCCCAGGGCACTGGCATCTGGTACGGGCGGCATCGCCTGCTGGAGGTCCACCCGGGCCTGCGGGACTCGCTGGCCCTTCTGGAAACCCGGGGGCGCCGCGCCTTCTGGACCTTCCTGAACCTGCGCCCCCACGCCACGTATCTCGTGATCTACGTGGGGGATTCCATCGCTGGCTACGATTCCCTGACCACCGACGGCTACGGCCGGGCCGGGCTCCTGCTGCAGGTCCCTGAAGACACCGTAGAACTCTTCCTCCTGTGGGCCGGTCGTCCGTGTTACCCCACCTGTCCCACCACCCAGAACCGCATTTACGGCCGCGATCCCGACACCGAGCGTTGGGTCTTTGCGCAACACCATCGGGTTTTTGACCGATGGATTCGCTACGGCACTACCCGGTTCCTGGACATCGGCGACTTTCCGGCCCTCACCACCGACCACGAGCCCTGGGCCGCCTACTATCGGCGTCGCAGGGGCCGGTGGGAACTGGTGCTGCAGAACCTGGAAGCCCGTTCGGACCGCCGGGTCCTGAACCGCTGGGCCGACAGCCTGGGGATCCGCCTGCACCCTCCGGCCCTCGCCGGCACCGGCGATACCCTGTGGCTGGCCCACTGGCTGGTCCGACCGGATTCCACCGGCTTTCTGCTTCTGTACCGGTCCACCGGCAGT
>WGAB01000359.1 GCA_015489295.1 Caldifarciminota bacterium | reverse complement strand
CCGACACCCTGTTCGTGGATTCCCTTGGGGCCGGCGACAGCCTCCAGGTTCGCTGGGTGTTCTACAGCGACGGCACAGGGCAGAATGACGGCTGGTTCCTGGACCGGGTGCAGGTGACCGACACCCTGGGTACCCTCCTCTGGCAGGCCACCTTTGAGGCGGACTCCGAAGGCTTTGTCCACGGCCATCTCAACGAGGTGGCCGCGGGCCCGGGCACCACAATCCAGGCCTGGCTGGGCAGTGCGCCAGATGCGGGCGGCGGCCTCGCCACCCTCAGCGTTCCGGCCGATCCCTATCCCGAAAACGGCGACCGGGAGGGCGTGGTGCTGATCCAGCAGGTGGATGCCTTTGGGGCCTACGCTTCCCATCCCTGGCGCCTGACCCTGGAGGCGCTGGCCGGTGCGGCGCCGGGCCGGATCCACGGCTGGATCTTTGGCCGATCTCATCGCAACAACCGGTTCGCCAACAGGGTTTCGCCCTGGTACACCGTGGGCACCCCGGCCACGGGCGACGCTGTGATCGCCGTGGGCGCCACCACCACACAGCTGATCTGGCCTACCTACCCTTCGGGCTCGTACTACGACGCTGGCGCCTTCGGCTACATCGGCGACCTCGCGCCCTTCACCTCTTTGGGGCCCCGGCGCGACGGCACCCTGCGGCCTCACCTCGTGGCCCCCGGCCATTTCCTGATCTCCTCCCGGGCCGAGGAGACCTCCAGCACCGATGTTACCACCGTGGTAGACTACTGGCATCGGGCCGGTGCGGGCACCAGCGCCTCCTCGCCGCTGGTGAGCGGGCTCGTGGCGTTGCTTTTGGAAGCATCCCCGGCCCTGGCTCCTGCGGCCGTGCTGGATACCCTGGCCGCCTGGGCCCGGCTGGAGGACCCCGGAATCGCCGCCTGGCCCGATTCCGCCCGGGGTTACGGCAGGGCCTTCGCCGCCGGCGCCCTGGATACCCTGTACTTCCAGCCCGGTGATGCCAACGGTGACGGCCGGGTGGACCCCCTGGACCCGGTGTTCCTCTCGGGCTCTCTGTACCGGCTGGGCGCCTCGCCCAATCCGCTCCGGGCCGCCGACCTGGACCACGACGGCCACCTGACCCCCGCCGACCTGGACCTCCTGAGCCAGTTGTTATTCGGGCCTTAGGATCCTGCTCATCCGATTTCCCCTTTAGAATTTTTCCAGACCACCGGAACTCAGAAAGAGAAGGAGGTTGCAGTGGCCCGGATATTAACCCAACAGCAGAGTTTGGATCGCAACTTTTTCATCCGGACGGGGGCGGGCTTTCTCCTGATCTTGCTGGGATTGGGTATTGTGCTTCATACGAAAACATTGGGGTTGCAGTTATTGGGATTTGCGATGGCCATAGGGGGAACCTGGCTGGGAAAGCAGGGGCTCATGTTCAAAATCGGGGCCAGGGGTGAGGCTCGGGTTACGAAGGTTCTGGAGAACTTTCCCGACGATTGGGTGATTTTGAACGACATCGTGGTGGATGGGGCGCAGATTGACCATATCCTGGCATGCCCCAAGGGCATTTTCACCATTGAAACGAAAAACTACGGCGGCCGGGTTTATGGGGACGCCAACAAATCCCGGTGGTTCTACTACCTGGGGAAGCGGAAGTTCTCCTTCTACAGCCCCGTCAAACAGGCCCTGAAGCACTCTCTGGTGCTCCACAATTTTTTGAAAACACGGTGCGGACTTGAAAAACTCTGGGTGCAAACCCTCGTGGTGTTTGCCCGGCGGGATGTCCAACTCAAGGTGCATTCGCCCAAGGTTCCGGTGCTTCACATCAGTCAACTCAGGGACTACCTGGAGAATCTGGAGGATCGGCTGGACGAAGAAACCCTTGAGAGGGTTGTGCGGTGCCTGGAAACCCTCGGTGAAAAGCAAAACCGGAAGGCATAGATGCCTGTGGGCCACCTGGTACTCTCTGCCCTCTTTGCCGTGGTGCTGACCGAGGTGGGGGCGAACCCGCCCGGGCCGGAGTCCGGCGCCGGCAGCCCCGGCGACCGCTACGAGTTCGTGGAACTCTGGAACCCGGGGCCTGACACCGAGAACCTGGCCGGCCTGGTCCTGGACGACGGCGACGAGGCCGACACCCTGGTGGCCTGGCAGGATTCCGCGCTGCTCGGCCGGTTCCCCGGGCTCCGCATCGGCACCCTGCACCTTGCTCCCGGCGGCTATGCCGTGGTGCTGGACCCCGAAATCGTGGATTCCCTGGAGGGCGTGCCCTTTGACTTGCCCGAGGGCACCCTCATCCTCCGGCCCCAGGATACCGAGCTCGGCAACGGCCTGGCCAACACCGATCCCGTGGGCCTCCGGGACGCCTCCGGATGGCTCAGCACCTACGGGCTGGGCCCGGCCTGGGCCGATACCGCCCTCCTGAACCCGCCCGACGGCGTTTCCGTGGAACGCCGGGATCCCCTGGGGCCCGACGATCCCCAGAACTTCCGATTGTGCCGCTGGCAGGCGACGCCGGGCCGCCGGAACTCCTGGTCGCTGGACCACGATCTGGGGTTTGTGGCCGATTCCCTGGCCTGGCACCCCGGGTTTCCCGCCGCCCGGGAAACCCTGCAGCTCCAGGTGGCCCTCCGAAATTACGGGCTCCAGACCTCGGAACAGCGGCTCTGGGTGGAACTTAGCGACAAGACGCTAAGTCGCCTTGTATCCCTGGCGCCGGATGAACGGGCCCGGGTGTCCCTTGCGATGACGGCCCCGGAGGCCGGGGTTCATGCCCTCCGGCTCGCCCTGGAGCCCGACGACTTTCCGGGCAACGACTCGCTTCGGCGAACCCTCGTGGTGGACCTCGGACCGGTGGTGATCAACGAGATCCAGTACCAGGACTCGGTGGAATGGGTCGAACTCTACAACCCCGGCGACACCGGCCTGTCCCTTGTTGGCTGGACCCTCCGCGACGCCTCCGGCCAGGCCTCTGCACCCCTGGACTTCCACCTCCCTCCGGGCGGGTACCGGGTGCTGACCTCCTCGCCGAGCTTCCAGAACCTCTGGCCCGGCGTGGCCCACCAGGTTCTTCGACCCTGGCCCACCCTGAACAATGCCGGCGACACCGTGTACCTCTGCGACATCCTGGGCACCCCCTGGGACGCGGTGCCCTACAGCAGAACCTGGGGCGGCTCGGCCACCCAGAGCCTGGAGCGCGTTTCCCCTACCGAACCGGCCCGCTACGCCTGGAACTGGCAGCCCTGCCGCGATCCAGCAGGTGGCACGCCCGGCGCCCAGAACTCCGTGTACCTGCCCCCTCAATCTCTGCCATCGGCCCGGTTTCAATTCCTGAATCCCGCGGTGCCGCCCGGATCGCCGGTGGTGCTGACCTTCCACCTGAATCAGCCCCTGGATCGGCTGGAAATTCGGGTGTTTGATGGTACCGGCCGTGCCACCGGCCTGCACCTTGTGGAGGAACACCTGGGCTCCCAGGGCGCCCTTCGCTGGACTGCCCCTGAAACCCCGGGCCTGTACCTCGTGCTCCTCCGGTACGAAAGCGGCGGCAAACAACAGGTGGCGAAAACCACCTTCGTGGTGCAACCCCGATGAGCCATCCCCTGGGCCAGGTGTTTCTGAAGGACCCCAATGTGCTGCGCAAGATCCGGGAGCATTTGCCCTTTGCGCCCGGCACCTGGGTTTTGGAGATCGGCCCCGGCCAGGGAGACCTCACCCGGACCCTGCTGGAGGCCGGGTACCGGGTGCTGGCCGTGGAGATTGACGCGAACCTTGTGCGGTTTCTGGAGCAGCACCTGGCCGGAGCCCTGCAGCAGGGCCGCCTGAAACTGGTCCACGCCGATTTCCTGGCGCTCTCGCTCCCGGACCTCTTGCAACAGCACGCCCTGCACCGCCCGCCCGTGGTTTCCAACATCCCGTATTCCATTACCGGTCCGCTGATCCACCGGCTGGTGCTCCATGCCGAGCATCTGGGACCCGTGTTCCTCACGGTGCAGCGGGAGGTGGCCCGGCGGCTTGTGGCCCGGCCCGGCACCCCGGAGTACGGCGCCCTCTCGGTGCTGGTACAGAGCGTGTACCGGCCCCGGTACCTGTTCACCATCCGGGCAGGCTCCTTCCGTCCGGTGCCCGAGGTGGACTCGGCCTTTGTGCACCTGGCTCCCCTGCCCGAGCCCGTGGTGCCGCCGGACCGGCGGGATGCCTTCAGCCGGTGGACCCGTCAGGTGTTCGGGTGGCGTCGCAAAACCCTCGGCCGGATCGCCCGGCTTCTGGGCACCCCCCTGCCCGAAGCCTGGCAACCCCTGGCCCGCCGTCGGCCCGAAACCCTTTCTGTTTCCGATTTGTACCGCCTGTTTCTGGACCTGAACACCACGTAAGATTCGCAAACACCTTCTGTTTGGGGGTTCTGCCGGCACCACGAAAGTCTGGGAACGGTGGAAACTACGTAAATCGGTAGGTACTGAGTGTCCTTAGAAACTCCAGAAAATCTTTGTGGACTCTACCTATGCGTTCTTCGGGATAAGCTAACGTTGGACCTAAGTGAACGATGGAAAAACTTTCGTCCTCTCTAACATGGAATTTCAAAGGAAATCCTCTGGAAGACAGTAAATCGATGGTAACCTTTCCCCTAAACGTTGAAAGTGGAAAACTCACCCACGCTTCTCTGTGTTTCGCCACAAGAATTACCGGGCGTTTTTTGACTCTGATAATTATTTCCTCAAGGTTTTGTTCTGGAACATCCAAGTGCTCTCCTCGAAGAAGTGTGTTCACAGATTTATGTTTGGGACCCCAGCAATCTGGAGGTGCTGTCTTAAAATAAACACTTCCCAAAAGTTTATCGTCTTCTATCTCAATATCGCGGAGTATAATAGGAAAAGCGAGGTCTGAAAAGAAGGGAACGATAGCTCGATGGATAAATCCAGGCTGTGGTGATCGTCCTCTTCCACGACCCTCTTCTACCAAGTCATCCCCTACCCTCAAACCCCTCGCTTTCTTAAACAAACGCTCAAATTCGGTCCAGAAATCTTCTGGGGAAATAGGGTTGAAAGAAACACTACGGTCACCCCGAGGGAGAAAAACTTTGAATAGCTCTATTAAAAGGTTTGCTTCATTTGAGGTGGAGTTCATTCCCTCGCTCTGCCTTTGTCATCGGTGGCGTTGCGTACACAACTTCTAGTAATTCGTCCAGAGGATAATCTCCAAATCCTTCAACCACATAATCGGCGATTTTCTTCACCAGGTCGTCTAAAAGTTCTACATCCCCTTCCACAGTTTTGACTTTTTTAAAGACTCTTCCGTCCTCCAGCGCTTTTTCTTCAACCTCCATAAGTTCCTGGATTTCTTTGGCGTATGGCCCGTAATAATGATACCTCCAGCGGGCGTGGGTAAAACTGGGTTCCTTAGAATACCTTGCGTAAAGCCAGTCTACCAGGTAGACCAGCTTCATCAAGCGTGTTGTCCCTTGCAAGTAAGTGTATGCATCAGGGAAAAATTGCTGTAAGCGATCCTGTATGTACCTTAAAAGAGCCTTGGCTCGTTCCTTACGAAACTTCTGAGGCATATCTGCACCTCCTGATATAAATATAACCTCCCTCCCCACTTAACACAAGCAAGCAGCGTTCCTTATACTAAACCGCATGGTATGGTCTGCGGTGCTGCTTAGTGTGCTCGCCTCGGCATGGATTCCTCGGGTGCTGTACCTCACCGCTTCCAAGGACGGCAAAGGCACCCTGCCCCAGGGCGCCCACCTGGCCCTGGAAGAGTTCAGCCGCCACGGCGCCTGGGTCACCTTCCACGATAAGTCCATCCTGTACCAACCCGATTCGCTGGCCCAGTACCAGATCCTCATCGCCCCCACCCTCTACGATTACCACGACCAGGACCGCCTGCTCTCCCTCACCTACCTGGACACCCTGGCCATGAAAAACCTGCTGGCCTGGATCCAGGAGGGCGGACTCCTGGTGGCCGGCGGCAACCTGGGCCGAAACACCCTCAAGGGCCAGGACCGCTACCTGTCGGGCGAAATCCTGGACCGCCGGGAATGGCCTTTAGGCCGCGCCTTCGGCTTTGATCTCAAGGAGGTGAACCTCAAGGGCCTGGCCCTGCGCCCCACCGGCACGGATCCACCCCTCCTGGAATGGTACCCCGATCCCATCTACGGCCCCCTGGACCGCGACGACTGGCTGCTGGTGCCCCTTCATGCCGCCTCCGATGTCCAGGTGCTGGCCGAATGGAAAAACGATCGCACCAGGTGGCCGGCTATCACGCTGCGGCGCTACGGCAAGGGCGCAGCCCTGTACCTCACCACCCTGCTGCCCCTGCACCCCTCCTTTGACGGCGGCTGGGGCGATATTCCAGCCATCCTCCGGTTTTATCACCAGCTTTTCCGCTGGTACCTAGGGCTCCAGAACCGCACCGTGGGCATCTCGCCCTGGCCCGCCGCAGCCCTGGCCGCCCTCTCGGTGACCGTGGACGACGGCGGCTCCCCCGAGGAGTACCGGTTCCTGGTCAAAGAACTCCTGGACCGCGTGCCCCGCATCACCTTTTTTGCCACGGGCCACCTGGACCCCGAGCTGATCCGGTTCCTCAAGTCCAACCCCCGCATTGAACTCGGCAACCACAGTTACAGCCATCCCCGGTTTCCGGACATCTCCCCCATGGAAACCCGCCGCCAGATCCTCCTGGCCCGGGAAACCCTGGGGCCCACGCCGGGATTCCGGTTTCCCTATACCATGCCCTCGGCCCAGGGCATCCTGAACCTGTGGCTCCTGGGCTTTGACTACCAGAGTTCGGTGGATGTCAACCACCTGCAGTTCTTCCGGGGCGCCCTGTTCCCCTACAACC
>WGAB01000358.1 GCA_015489295.1 Caldifarciminota bacterium | reverse complement strand
TATAATAGGTGATCATGAGCACGATGATCCCGATCCTTGTTTTTCTCTTGGTTGGAGGAAACTGGAGCCAGGACTTCCAAAAGGCTGAGGCGTACTTCCAGCAGGGAAAGTACGGCGAAGCGGAGAAGATCTATCGGAACCTGGAAAAGAAGCTCCCTGAATACCGGAACGAGATGGCTTTCCGAGTTCTGGAATGTGAACTCAATCAGGGAAACTACGAGCGGGTCATCCGCGAGGCCCCGAAGCTCCTCGCCAGGGTACAGGGAACCTACCTGGAGCCTGAAGTTCAGTTGCTCCTGGGGTTTGCTACCCTGTTGAAGGGGGATCTCCAGCGGGCCGAATCCACCTTCCTGGCCCTGGAGCAGAACCCCAATTACCGGGGCACGCCCCGGGTGCGGTTGGGCCAGGGTCTGCTCTATTATCGGATGAACAAACTGGAGGAGGCCCTGGAAAAGCTCCAGGGCATTGAGGACCCCCTGGCCAAGGTGCTGCTCGCCCGCATTTACAACCTCACAGGGCACCCTCTGGATGCCCTGGCACTTTACAAGGAGCTCTATCCGGAGTTCCAGGGCACCCAGCTGGACTTTCTGGTGATCTACGGGCTCATTGAAACCCTCTTCAACTCCGGAGACTACAAGGGGGTGGTGAACGAAGCCACCAGCTTCCTGGAAACCCACCCGGCCAACTATCCCCTCCGCGACCATGTGCAGCTCTACCTGGGCCTCGCCTACTACTACCTGAGGGATTACACCAAGGCGCTGGAGAACTTCACCGATCTGCTGAACCGAAAGAACTTTGAGTTCGCCCCCTATGCGGCCTATTTCGCCGGCAACATCAAACTGGAACTCAACAAGCCGGAGGAGGCGTTGACCTATTACCAGATGGCCCGGGCCAACGCCGACAATGTGCTGATCTCGGCCATCACCTTCATCCGCCTGGCCGAGGTGTTCCTGCGCATGGGGAACCTGGACCAGGCCTACCTGACGGCTCAGCAACTGCAAAAGCTCTTTATCCTCGAAGACCTCAACGGCATCGGCGACTATGTGTATGGAGCCATTTCCTTCCAGACCGGCAACTACCAGGACGCCGCCTTCCGGTTCCAGGACCTGGTGGAGCGCTACACCAACTCGCCCTTCTCCCTGCCGGCGGTCACCATGGCCCTGGTGGCCATGGCCCGCAACGGCGAGTGGGATCGGGCCCTGACCTTCGGCAACCTGATGCGCTCGGAGTTTGAAGGGGCCACCAGCCGCTGGGGCGACTGGTTCCGCCTGGAGCTCGCCGAAGCCAACTACTACCAGGACAACTACTCCATTGCCGAAGGGTTGTACACCCAGGTTTCGCAGAACGCCCAGGAGCGTTTGCTGATCACCCGGGCCAATGTGGGCCTGGGCTGGTGTTATGTCCACGAGAACCGCAACGAGGAGGCCATCGCCCTCCTCAACGCTATGGCCACCCTCGGGGCCGCTGCCAGCGACACGAACCTCATCATTGCCGCCTACTACGGCATGGGCGTGGCCAAGTTCAACGAGGGCAAGTACCGGGACGCCTACGCCGACTTTGCGGCGGTGGTCAAAACCTTCCCCGAGGCCCACGATGTGCTGCCGGATCTCCTGTACTTCCAGGGCCTGGCGGCCAGTGCCCTGCGGAGCTACGGCGACGCCCTGGTGGCCTGGGAAAAGGTGGTGTCCACCTACCCGGATCATCCCCGGGCGGCCGACGCCGCCTATCGGGCGGCCGACATTTACCGTCGGGCCGGCAAGTACGACAAGTCCAACACCCTCCTAACCTGGTTGCTGGAGCACTTCCCCGGGCATCACCTGGCTGCCCAGGCCCAGTACATGCTGGCCCAGAACTACTACAACCTGCACCAGTACCGCAAGGCCATTGAGGAGTTTGAGAAATTCCTGAGCCTGTATCCCGAAAGCGACCTGGCCTCCCAGGCCAAGGAACTCATGCAGTACGCCTATTACCGGCTTTCTGAAGAAGATCCGCAGGCCCTGCAGGAGTTCCTGAATAAGTTCCCCACCTCGGAACTGGCGGCGGAGGCCGAATACGCCCGGGCCGTGGATCTGTTCCAGGCCGGGCAGCAGGAGGAGGCGGCCAACGCCTTCCTGACCTTTGCGGTGAATCATCCCAAGAACGACAAGGCCCCGGTGGCCCTGCTGGTGGCAGGCCAGATCCTTTACAAACTGAAGAAGTACCCGGACGCCATCGTGCCCCTGAAGAAGTACCTGTCCTTCTTCGGCGATCGGCCCGGCGCCGACACCGCGGCTTACTTCCTGGGTCTGGCGTACTTCAAAGCCCAGCAGTACCGGGACGCCATTGCGGTGCTCCAGCCGCTTTCGGAAAAGGAAGGTCCCTTCCGCGACAAGGCCATTACCTTTATCGCCTCGGCCTATGAGGAGCTGGGCGAGTTGAAGAAGGCCGTACAGTACTACACACTGGCCGGCGACGAGATGGCGAGAAAGGGCCAGGCCGACCAGGCGATCCAGTTTTACCAGTACGCCTACAAGCTGGCCCCGGACCCCGCCATCAAGCAACAACTGGAACAGAAAATCCGCTCCCTTTCGGGAGCCTCTCAAGGCCAACAAGGACAAGGAGGATAAAGAGCAATGTGGATCTTTAGGGAAATCATCCTGAAGACCAAGAGCTCGTACGAGATGCAGCTGCTGGCCCTCACCTCCATTATCGGGTTCGCGCTCTTCATTGAACGTCTGTGGTACTACCTCAAGAACCGGGTCAACATCGACAAACTCGTGGATTCCCTCCATCACCTGATGGAAAAGGGCGACCTGGACGGACTTCGGCAGGTGGCCTACTCCAAGGATACCCCGTTCCACCGCGTGCTCCGGGTGTTCGTGGACAACTTTGATCTGAGCGAGGACCTTCTGATGGGCCTGGTGGACGCCCAGATCCTCCGCGAACGGGAAAAGCTTACCAAGTACCTGAACGGCCTGGCCACGGTGGCCGCCGTGTCGCCGCTCCTGGGCCTGTACGGTACGGTCACCGGCCTGATTGACGCGTTCCACCAGATCGCCATCACCGGCTCGGGGGGACCGGAGGTGGTGGGCCATGGGATCTCCATCGCCCTGTTGACCACCATGGTGGGGCTGTTTATTGCAATCCCCACGCTGATTGCCCATAACTACTTTGCCCGGAAGGCCGGGGAGATCTCGGCAAAAACCGATGCGGTGATCCGGGATCTCCTCATCATTTCCTACAAGGCAGGTGTTCGGAAGAAATGAGAAGACGCCGGTGGGCTGAACTCAAGCCGCCGTACATCAACCTGGGGCCGATGGTGGACATCTCCCTGTCGCTCCTGGTGATGTTCGTGCTGGCCATTCCCTTCCTCATCGAGTCGGGCCTGTTCGTGTCCAAGGCGGCCGTGGCCAAGGGGAAGGCAGCCCAAAAGGTGCAGGCCAAAAAACAGGACATCAAGGTCAACCTCTATCTGCGGTCCGACGGTACCATCTTCCTGAACAAGGAACCCGTGACCGTGGAGCAACTCAAGGAACTTCTACCCCAGTTGCTGGCCCGCAGCATCAGCCGCAATGTGCTCCTCTCGGCCGATAACGAGGTGATCTACGACGATGTCATCAAGATGATTGACCTGGTGAAGAGCCTGGGTGCCGAGGATGTGCTGATCCTGAAACGCAAGGAATCGTAGCCATGGCAGAGGAACCCAAGGTCCAGCAACAGCCCCCTGAGGAGCCGGAGAAGCGCCGGCGGGTTCGGTTTCGCCGCCCCCGCATCGAGCGGATGGTTTCCGA
>WGAB01000357.1 GCA_015489295.1 Caldifarciminota bacterium | reverse complement strand
CACGGTAAAGGTCTTGAAGCCGCGGAACCACAGGGCCTCCGGCGCTGAGGCGGCAGAAGAGGGCGCCCGGGGGCCGGGCACCCCGGCCCGGAGAGCGCCGGAACGAGCACCCCGCGGCAATCCCGGCGACTTCAGGGTATCACAGGCAGCCCAGCGAAGGAAGCGGACCTTGACGGAATCCCGGTGCAGCGGTCCCAGCAGCAGGGTATCGCCCCGCCATCCCTCTACTTCGGCGCCCACGACCTCCACCTGCCGGTGCCACGGACAGGGCAACACCACCTGCCGACCGCGCACCCACAGCGAATCGGAAACGAACAGGGGATTCTCCCCCAGCAGGATCAGGGCAACAAGGTGGAGCCACACCGTTTACGGGAACAGCCCGCGCTCGCGGTACACCTCCTCAATCCGGCGGATGGCCAGGATATAGGCCGCCGTGCGCCAGTCGGTGTGGTACTGCTCGGCGGTTTCCTTGACCTCCACGGTGGCCCGTTCCAGTTTCTTCCGGAGGCGTTCGTTCACCTCCTCCTCTTCCCATTCCAGCGCCATCCGGTCCTGCACCCACTCAAAGTAGGAAACCACCACGCCCCCGGAGTTGGCCAGGATATCGGGCACCACCAGCACCCCCTTCTGGTTCAGCACCTCATCGGCCTGGGGGGTTACCGGTCCATTGGCGCCCTCCACGATGTACCGGGCCTGGATCTCGTGGACATTGCCGGAATGGATCTGACCCTCCAGGGCCGCCGGCACCAGGAGATCCACCGGCAAACCGAAGATCTTTTCGCCGGGCAGGGGATCGGCCTTGGGATAACCGGCCACGCCGCCGTGTTCGCGGGCGTACCGGCCCAGGTCTTCAATGTCCAGCCCCTCCTCGCGGTACACGCCGCCGGTGACATCGGTCACGGCCTGCACCCGTGCGCCGTTTTGGGACAGGAACAGGGCCGCGTGGTACCCCACGTTGCCGAAACCCTGCACGGCCACGGTTTTGTTTTCCAGGGTTTCGCCGAAGAGTTCCAGGGTTTTGCGGGCCACGATGAACACGCCGCGGCCGGTGGCCTCGCGCCGACCCGGAGAGCCGCCGATGGTGCGCGATTTACCGGTGACCACGCCCGGTGCGTTGTAGCCGGCGAAGATGCTGTAGGTGTCCATGATCCAGGCCATGGTCTTTTCGTTGGTAAACACATCGGGCGCGGGGATGTCAATGTCCGGGCCCAGCAGCGGCATCAGGGTGTAGGTGAACCGGCGGGTCAGGCGTTCCAGTTCCCGGTCCGAGAGTTTTGTGGGATCACACACCACGCCGCCCTTGCCACCACCGAAGGGGATGTCCACCAGGGCGCATTTCCAGGTCATCCAGGCGGCCAGGGCGATCACCTCTTCGCGGGTCACCTCGGGATGGAACCGGATCCCGCCCTTAAAGGGCCCCCGGAAGTCGTTGTACTGGCAGCGAAAGCCCTGAAACACCTGCACTTTGCCGTCGTCCATCTTGACCGGGATGGACACCTCCACCACCCGCTTGGGGTGCCGGAGGATGGTCAACAGGTTCGGGTCCAGGTTCATCACCCGGGCCGCCTTTTCCAATTGCATCCGGGCCATATCGGCCGGGCTCAGCTGTTCCTCTTTCATGGCGCCCTTCCTCCCGGTGTTTCGCTGGATGTTGCGGGCTCCGCTTCGCCCACGAACACCTTTTCCGTGGTGCCGTCGGGATAGCGGAGCACGTAGTAGAGTTTCAAGGCGTTGACCTCCACCACGCGGGCCTGGCCCTTTTCGGTTTCCAGGGTCTGCCCGAGGCGGGGCAAAACCTTTGCCACCTCCCGGTAATAGGGGAGTTCAAACCGGAGGCAGCACAGCAGGCGGCCGCAGATCCCGGAGAGCTTCTCCGGTGCGGAAAACAGGTACTGGGCCCGGGCCATGTCCAGGGTCACGGAGGGCAGGTCCTTGAGAAAGGTGGTACAACACAGTTCCCGGCCACACAGGCCGATGCCGCCCAGGCGGCGGGCCATGTCCCGGGCGCCGATCTGCTGGAACCGGATCTTCAGGTGCAGCAGGCGGGCGAGTTCGGCGCCGTAGGAACGGAGGTCCAGTTTGGTATCGGCGGCATACAGCACCTCCAGGTGGCCGGCCTCCATGTCCAGCCGCACTTCTACCACCTTCACATTCACACCCTTTTCCCACAGGAACCCCCGCACCATGTTCTTGAGGGTGTTCAGCACCTCGCGCCGGCCGGCAGGCCGGGCCGACACGATCCGCTGGTTCGTGCGGGCCGAACTCCAGGTGCGGAATTTTACCAGGATCTCGCGGTCGCTTCCCTCGGGCTTCAGGTACAGGAAGCGGCCGGGCCGCACATCGTAGATCGTCGGCGAGGCGTACTTGGCCAGGCCCGAGCCTACGATGGACACCTCCAGGGTGTTATACCGGGGGCCGGAGCTTGCGGACCTTTTTCCTCGCCCTCTGGACTTTTTTCCCATGGCGTTCCTTTGCCCGTCGGTGGGCGCGTTCCTTAATCTCCCTGAGGGCGTCCCGGTAGAGGGCCGCCTTCTCAAATTCCAGTTGGTCGGCCGCCGCGCGCATCCGGCGCTCCAGTTCCTCCACCAGGGTCAGGGGATCCAGGGTTTTCTTGAGGAGTTCAATCTCCTCGCGCACCCCAAAGTCTTCGGAGGTGAGCACCCGTTCGTCGGCCACCTTGGTGGTGAGCAGCACCTGCTCCACCGATTTCCGAATCGTTTGGGGCACAATGCCGTGCCGCTTATTATACTCTATCTGCAGTTTCCGCCGTCGCTCGGTTTCCTCCAGGGCCTGCCGCATCGCCGGCGTCAGATGGTCGGCGTACATGATCACCTCGCCGGCCGCATTGCGGGCCGCCCGGCCGATCATCTGGATCAGGGAGGTGGGCGACCGCAGGAAGCCGGTTTTGTCGGCATCGGTGATGATGACCAGCGACACCTCCGGCAGGTCCAGCCCCTCCCGCAGCAGATTGACCCCCACCAGCACATCGAACTCGCCCAGGCGGAGCCCCCGCAGGATCTCCACGCGCTCAATGGCGTCAATCTCCGAGTGCAGGTACCGTACCCGGAACCCCAGGGAGAGCAGGTACTCGCTCAGGTCCTCGGCCATCCGCTTGGTCAGGGTGGTGATCAGCACCCGCTCGCGGCGGTCCACCCGCTTGCGGATCTCGTTGACCATGTCGTCCACCTGGTGGGCCGTGGGCTTGACCGTGACCTTGGGGTCCACGAGCCCTGTGGGCCGGATGATCTGCTCCACCACCAGCCCTTTGGATTTCTGGAGTTCGTAGGGCCCCGGCGTGGCCGACACGAAGATCACCTGGTCCCAGAGTTGCTCCAGTTCCTCAAACTTCAGGGGCCGGTTGTCTAGGGCCGAGGGCAGCCGGAACCCGTATTCCACCAGTACGAGTTTCCGCGAGCGGTCGCCGTGGTACATGCCCTGCAGCTGCGGGATGGTCACGTGCGACTCGTCAATGATGGTCAGGAACTCGTCGGGGAAGTAGTCCAGGAGACAGGTGGGCCGCTCGCCGGGCTTGCGGCCGGAAAGGTGCCGGGAATAGTTCTCAATGCCCGGGCAGTGGCCCAGTTCCCGCAGCAGTTCCAGGTCGTAGCGGGTGCGTTGCTCCAGGCGCTGGGCCTCCAGCAGTTTGCCCTGGGCCCGGAGTTCCCGGAGCCGTTCCTCCAGTTCCTGCTCAATGGACCTGAGGGCCTCCTCCAGCCGGGGCCGGGTGGTTACCCAGTGGCCCGCCGGATAGATGGCCACCCGGCGCTTGGTTTCCACGGTTTTGCCGGTCACCGGGTCCAGCACCCGGATGGCCTCAATTTCGTCGCCGAAGAACTCAATGCGCACCACATGTTCCTCGTAGGCGGGCACGATCTCCACCACATCGCCCCGCACCCGGAAACTGCCCCGCGACAGCGCTACATCGTTGCGCACATACTGGATATTCACCAGTCGCCGCAGGAGTTCGTCGCGGGGAATCTCCTGGCCCACCTCCAGGATGACATACAGGCGTTTGACCTCTTCGGGGTCGCCCAGGCCATAAATGGCCGACACCGAGGCCACGATGATCACATCGTCGCGCTCCAAGAGGGCCGAGGTGGCCCGGAGCCGGAGCCGTTCAATGTCGTCGTTGATGGTGGCTTCCTTCTGGATATAGGTGTCGGTTTGGGGGATGTAGGCCTCGGGCTGGTAGTAGTCGTAGTAGGAGATGAAGTACTCCACGGCGTTTTCCGGGAAGTACTGCTTGAGTTCGCCGTAGAGCTGGGCGGCCAGGGTTTTGTTGTGGGAGATCACCAGGGTGGGCTTGCCGATCTGGGCGATGACATTGGCGATGGTAAAGGTCTTGCCCGAGCCCGTCACCCCGAGGAGGGTCTGGTACTTCACCCCCTGCCGAAGGTTCTCCACGAGTTGGCGGATAGCCTTCGGCTGGTCGCCGGCCGGCGGGTAGGGGGCGTGGAGTTTGAACTTCGCCATCGGGTTAATTCAAAGGGAGGGCCCCCAGAAGGTCAAGGTTCCAGTGTAGTAGCCGCTTCAGCGGCGCTGGCTTTTGGAGTGCGGTGCCTCGGCACCGCTTTGACCCCCTCCATCCCCGCCCACCAGGGGCGGAGACGAATGAAATGT
>WGAB01000356.1 GCA_015489295.1 Caldifarciminota bacterium | reverse complement strand
TGCGGCACGGTACCGGCGGTGCAGCCGGGTTCACCGGCGCGGCCGGTGCAACAGGTGAAACCTTCGGAAGTCCGGTAACGGATTTCGGAAGCGATTTTCGGCGGGGCCGCCCGTACGGGCGGCCCCGCCCTTTTCCCGCCCCGCTTCGGCCCCAGGGGTTCGCACTATAATATCCGCGTCTACCCTATGGACCTGCCGGAGTGGCGGAACGGCAGACGCGGCGGATTCAAAATCCGCTGGGGGCAACCCCGTGAGGGTTCAAATCCCTCCTCCGGCACCATTTCTGCTTTATAGGAGGCCCTGAGTATGTGCGGCATTGTCGGCTACATCGGCCCCAAGGATGTGGATTCCGTGATCCTCGTGGGCCTGGAAAAACTGGAATATCGGGGATACGATTCGGCAGGCATCGCAGCCATCCACCGGGGCAAACTCCTGCTCCGGAAAAAGGCTGGCCGGATCAAAACCCTTTACGAACTCCTGGAAAACGCCCGAATCGAGGGCCACGTGGGCATCGGCCACACCCGCTGGGCCACCCACGGCCGCCCCAACGACGAAAACGCCCATCCCCATGTGGACTGCAAGCACCAGATCGCCGTGGCCCATAACGGCATCATCGAGAACTACGCTGAACTCAAAGAGGAACTCCAGGCGAAGGGCCATGCCTTCTCCTCGGACACCGACACCGAAGTGATCCCCCACCTCATCGAGGAGTACTACGAGGGCGACCTGGTGGAAGCCGTGCGGAAAGCCATCGCCCGCCTGGAGGGCTCCTTCGCCCTGGCCATCGTGTCATCGCTGGCCCCTGATGTGCTCATCGGCGTGCGCAAGGGCAGCCCGCTGATCGTGGGCATCGGCCAGAACGAAAATCTCCTGGCCTCCGATATCCCCGCCCTCCTGTCCCACACCAAACGCATCATCGTGCTGGACGACGGCGAGATGGCCGTGCTCACCGCCGACGGGTACCAGATCACCGACTTCGAGGGCAACCCGGTGGAAAAAGAGGTGCGGGTGGTGGAATGGGACGCCGATATGGTGGAAAAGGACGGCCATCCCCACTTCATGCACAAGGAAATCCACGAGCAGCCCGATGTGCTCCGGAAAAACCTGGAACGCTACCTGAAATGGAACGAGTTCACCCTGCTCAAGGACTTCAACCTGCGACGGCTGCTTCTGAACAAGTCCAAGATCCTGTTCCAGGCGGCCGGCACTTCCCTGCACGCTGGCCTGGTGGGCAAGTACCTTCTGGAATTCCTCGCCCGCACGCCGGCCGACGCGGAGTTCTCCTCGGAGTTCATCTATCGGTCACCGGTCATCGACCACAAAACGCTCCTCGTGGCCATCAGCCAGTCGGGGGAAACCATCGACACCCTGTCCGGCATCCGTATGGCCAAGGAGGAAGGCCTGGAGGTCCTGTCCATCGTCAACGTGGTGGATTCCTCCATTGCCCGGGAATCGGACTACGTGATCTACATCAACGCTGGCCCTGAAATCGGGGTGGCCTCCACCAAGGCCTACACGGCCCAGCTCCTGATCCTCACGCTCCTGGCCCTGGAACTGGGCACTCTGAAGGGCTTTATCAGCGAAGAGGAAGCCCAGGTGTACCTCCAGGAGCTCAAAACCCTTCCGGGCAAGATGGAAAAGATCCTCTCCCAGGAGGAGCATATCCGCCAGCTGGCGGAAAAGTACCACCAGTTCAACAACTTCATGTTCCTCGGCCGGGGCATCAACTACCCCACGGCCCTGGAAGGGGCCTTGAAGCTCAAGGAAATTTCGTACATCCACGCCATCGGCTATGCCGCCGGCGAAATGAAACACGGGCCCATCGCCCTGGTGGACGAAAACCTGCCGGTGGTGGTCATCAACCCCCAGACCTCGGTGTACCGGAAGACCCTGTCCAACATGAAGGAAGTGCAGGCCCGGGGCGGCCGGATCATCCACCTGACCACGGAAGGCGCCACCGAGGGCCGGGACATCGCAGAAGACACCATCGAAATCCCCCCTACCCTGGAACCCTTTACCCCGATCCTGACCATCGTGCCCCTGCAGTTGCTGGCCTACCACATCGCCGTGCTTCGGGGCTGCGATGTGGACAAACCCAGGAACCTGGCCAAAAGCGTGACCGTTGAGTGAACCATGCTGCGCAGCATGACCGGCTACGGCGAGTACGAGGAGGAAACCGGCGACGGCAAACTCCGGGTGGAGATACATTCCCTCAACAGCCGATTCCTGGAAACCCACGTGTACACCCCGCCCGAGCTGGAATTCCTGGAGCCCACACTGCGAAATCTGGTCCATAAGCGTCTCAAACGGGGCCGAATCCGGCTGAAGGTGCAGGTAGACCTGTCGGCCGCGGCCGTGCCCTTCGATTTCGCCCGGGCCCGCAAGGTCCTGGAACAGTTCGAGCACGAGTTTGCAGACCTGAAGAACCTTCACATCACGGTAAACCTGGCCGACCTTTTAAAACTCCAGGAGTTTCGCCGTCCCGCCACCCTGCCGCCGGCCCTGGAAAAACGGATCCTGCAGGGGGTGCGCAAGGCCCTGGATCGTCTCGTGCAGGCCCGCAAGGCGGAGGGCGCCAAGCTCCAGGAGCAAATCGAGAAACTCCTGCGGCGGATCGAAACCCGGATCCGTCGCATCGCCCGGCTCAAAAAGCAGGAAATCCAGGAAAAACGCGAGAAAACCCGCCAGGAACTGGAGGCCTCCCTGGAGGAGGTGGACCCGGATTTCCTGGCCCATCAGCTGCTCAGCGTGTCCAACCGGCTGGACATTTCCGAGGAACTCCAGCGCCTGGAAAGCCACCTGGAACGGTTCCGCAAGATCCTGCAGGGCCGCACGCCCTCCGGTCGGCATCTGGAGTTCCTGGCCCAGGAGATTCACCGGGAGGTGACCACCATCTCCCAGAAAAGCGCCAGCCCCGATATCGTGAACCTCACCATTGAAATCCGGGAGGACGTGGAAAAACTCAAGGAACAGTTGAGGAACGTAGAATGAAACACCGTCCCTTATTGCTGGTCATCACGGCCCCTTCCGGTACCGGGAAAACCACGGTCATCCGGAATCTTCTGAAACGGGACCCCCAGCTGGCCTACTCCGTTTCTGCCACCACCCGAAAGCGCCGTAAGGGCGAGGTTTCCGGCCGCAGCTACATCTTCATGAGCCGAAAGGAGTTTGAGCAAAAAATCCAGGAGGGCTATTTCCTGGAGTGGGCCCAGGTGTACGGCGAGTACTACGGCACCCCCCTGCCCCCTATCCAGAAGCACCTGGAAAACGGCAAGGACGTGGTGCTCGACCTGGATATCCAGGGGAAACGGGCTCTGGAGCAAAAGTTCGGCTCCCAGGTGGTGAGCGTGTTCCTCCTGCCTCCCAGCCTGGAGGAACTGCGCCGTCGGCTGGAAATGCGGGGCACCGATTCACCGGAACAACTGCAGCTCCGTTTCGAAATGGCCCGCCGGGAACTCCAATGGGCCCTGGAATGCGACTATGTGGTGCTCAACGATCAGCAGGAACTGGCCGTGGAACGGGTGTGGACCGTGCTGAAGGCCGAACGCATGCGGCGGTTCCGGGTGATCCATCCGCTTCTTGAAAACCTGCAGGGCGCCTCGTAAAATTTCAACGCACGCCAGGGTAGCTCAGTTGGTAGAGCACGGGACTGAAAATCCCGGTGTCCGCGGTTCGATTCCGCGCCCTGGCACTTTTTTGTATGTCCCCTCTCCCACCCCGTGAGATCCAGGGGCCTCTGCTCGCCTGGTATCACCGGCACCAACGTCCCCTCCCCTGGCGCCAAACCCGAGATCCCTATGCCATCTGGGTGTCCGAGGTCATGCTCCAGCAAACCCGGGTGGAAACCGTGCTCCGGTACTTTCCCCGTTTTCTGGAGGCCTTTCCCACCCTGGAACGCCTGGCCCGAGCCGACCTGGACGAGGTTCTTCGCCTGTGGCAGGGCCTCGGCTATTACGCTCGCGCCCGCAACCTGCACCGGGCAGCCCGCGAGGCGCTGGCCCGCTTCGGCGGCTTCCCCACCACCTACAAGGATTTCCGGTCCCTGCCCGGCGTGGGCCCGTACACGGCCGCGGCCGTATGGGCCATCGCCTTCGGCAAACCCTTTTTGCCCCTGGACGGCAACGTTCGCCGGGTCCTCTCCCGCCTCTTCGACCTGGACACCCAGAACCCCCGGGTGTACCAGCAACACGGGCAGCCCCTTCTGGAACACCTGCCTCCCCAAAAGGTCTCGGCCATGGCCCAGGCCCTCATGGAACTCGGAGCCCTGGTGTGTATCCCCCGGGCCCCCCGGTGCGACGCCTGCCCGCTGCAATCCCTGTGCCTGGCGCACCGGCGAGGTACCGTACACCTCCGCCCTCCCCGTCGGGCACGGCCACCCCGACCCCATCACACCGTGGTCCTGGCGTACCTGGTGAACCCCCAGGGTCAGGTCCTGCTCACCCGACGCGCCCCGGAGGGCTTCCTGGGCGGCCTCTGGGAACTGCCTGGCGGCAAGGTGGAACCCGGGGAATCCCTGGAACAGACCCTGCGCCGGGAACTCCAGGAGGAAGTGGGCATCCGGCACCTGGAACACCTCCGGTACCACGGCTCGGTCCGGCACGGTTACACCCACTTTTCCGTAACCCTGCACCTGTTCTCGGCCGAGACTGCCGAGGAACCTCGATGGCTCCAGGGGCCGGTGGCCTACGCTTGGGTACCGCCGGAACGCTTTTCGGAGTATCCCCTGCCCCGGGGCACCGAAAAGGCCCTGCAACTGCTTCCCGATTTTTATCTTGGCCCCTTTAAAACATAACGGCCTCAATCCTTAATCCTCATGCTCCTTGTTGACATGTTCAGGAACCGGTATCATTATCTTTCCCGAGTTTCTGTGCCCGCAGGGGAGTACAGGAAGAGGCTGCTGGAGATTCTCTACGAGGAAGGGTTCCCTCTTGAGGGAACGATGAAACCGGTGGGAGGTGAAGGATGAAGAAAATTTTGGTTGCCGCGGTGCTGGTGATGGTGGCCCTGGCATCCTGCCAGAGGAACGGGACCGGTCCTGGAGAAGAGGGTTCGGGAAGCAATCCCGCTGGCAGGGATAGTCTGATCCCGGTTCCTGTTTATTTTCGCCAACTTCCGGACAGCATTTCGGTGGATTCCTTTCGTCTGGATGTTCGGTACCTCTACTACATTTGCCCCTGCCAGCAGCCCGCCATCTTTGTTAGGGGGACGCTGGGCGTTGTTGTGGATACCGTGTTCCCGGCCCGGGTAGATGCTCCTGGTGATCCAGGGGGCGGTTATCTCCGGTACCGGGCCGAAGCCGATGGGGACACCTCCTGGCACTACATAGGGACCCTCTGGTTGGTGTGGCGTCGGAGTTTCTACGGTGGGCGGGATGATCCGTTCCATAGTATGGCTTATGACACGGTATGTTTCGGTCAAGAGTGGGATTCTACGCGGCTGAACCAGGGAAGGGCCTTTCTCTTGATTCTCGGTGTGGAGGCCCATCCGCTTTTGGGCACCAACTGGGACCCCTATGTCTACCCTTTGTACGCGCGGGAGGAATACTACCCGGAGGTTATTGCCAGAATTTTCCTGAGTGACGGGTCTATCCACTGGGTCCGGAGTCTCCAGGGGGTGGTCTGGAATGATCCAGTGGTGCAGGAAGGCTTATGCCTCTGGGTTTGGATGGACCCGGACAGCGTTACCAAGGTGGCACAGTTTGATACCCTGTACAGGATTCCCTGGAGGGCACGCTATGCCTACGAGGCTCCGTAGACCTCTGGCCATCCTGTTGCTGGTGACGTTTATCACGGACCCCTCTCCGCCGACTGGCGATCGGCGATGAGGGAATACTGGCGACAGTTCCGGGATTGGTATAACTCCCGGGGAGGGGATGTAGGGTAGCGAAGGGATTTTCTTACCTCCTCGTTGGGCAGAAAGGCTCCGATAGCCGACCCTTAAAATTTCCGCCGTCATGGAACTCACGGTACGCCTGGTGGCCGCCACCCCCCGCCCCCTGGACACGATCGCCGCTGCCGCCCGTACCTGCTACTCCTCCAGGGGCCTGGTGCTGCCCGAGGCGGTGACCGGCCCGCGCCACAACCCCCGCCACGAACAGAAACGCCAGCGCCGCAATCGACTGGTGCAGGATCTGTATCGCTCAGGCCACCACACCACCATCCAGCATGTACAGTTCCAGTTCGCCCTGAGTGGTGTATCCCGGCTCCTGGTGTGGAGCCTGCTCCACGACCACCCCTTTTACAACTCCGAGCAGGTGAGCCAGCGCTATGTGGAGGTGCAGCCCGAGAATATGACGCTGCCGCCGGACCTGCCGGCCGGTTTCCACAGCGCCTACAGCGAGGTGC
>WGAB01000355.1 GCA_015489295.1 Caldifarciminota bacterium | reverse complement strand
GGCCGGATCTTCGCCATGACGAGTTCCGGCAGCCAGCGGGTGTTTCCGTACTACGGGGCCGTGTCCGCCGCCAAGGCGGCCCTGGAAAGCCATGTGCGGCAACTGGCCCTGGAACTCGCGCCCAAGGGCATCACCGTGAACGCCCTGCGGGCCGGGGTCACGGACACGCCGGCCCTCCGCAAGATCCCGGGCCACGAGCACCTGAAGGAGCAGGCCCTGGCCCACAACCCGAGCGGCCGGCTCACCACACCGGAAGATGTGGCCCGCGCTCTGGCCGCCCTGGTTTCCGAAGACCTGTACTGGGTCACGGGCAACGTCATCAACGTGGACGGCGGCGAGAACCTCCGCTGACGGAAACCCCATAATCCCTCCCCGCTTTATAATCTTTTGGCCCTACTGGGGCGTCGTCCAATGGGCAGGACACGGGACTTTGGATCCCGGAATCCAGGTTCGAATCCTGGCGCCCCAGCCTTGGTTTCATGCCTCAAGCCATCGCCTATCTGAACGGTCGGTTCCTTCCCATTGACGAAGCCCGGGTGCCCATTGAGGACCGGGGGTATCAGTTCGCCGACGGCGTGTACGAGGTGATCCTGGTACAGCGGGGCAAGCCCTTCCGCCTGCACGACCACCTGAAACGGCTCCAGCGCAGCGCCTCCGAGGTGCGCATTCCCCTGCCCGAGTCCCTGGAAACCCTGGAACAGATCGTGCTGGAGGGGATCCGGCGCGCCGGCTACGAGAGCCAGCTGGTGTACATCCAGGTGACCCGGGGCGTGGCGCCCCGCGAGCACCTGCCGCCGCCCCGCCTGAAGCCCACCCTGGTGCTCACCTTCCGCGAGTTTGAGCCCCTGCCCCAGCGGCTCTACGACGAAGGCGTAGCCCTCCTGACCTACCCGGAAATCCGGTGGTTGCGCTGCGACATCAAAACCATCCTGCTGTTGCCCAACGTGCTGGCCAAGATGGAGGCCGTGGATCAGGTCTTCTTTGACGCCCTGTTCGTGCTGGAATCCGGCGAGATCACCGAGTCCACAGCCGCCGCCTTCGGCGTGATCCGGCAGGATACCGTGCTCCTGCCGCCCCTGGGCCCCCGGATTCTGCCCAGCATCACCCGCAGCCTGCTGTACCAGGTGGCGCCCCGGGCCGGGCTCCGGGTGGTGGAACAGCCCCTGTTCGTCCGCGACCTGGCCCAGGTGGACGAGGCCTTCCTGGCCAGCACCACCAAGCATGTGCTGCCGGTGGTCCGCGTGGATCGCCAGGTGATCGGCAGCGGCAAGCCCGGGCCGGCCACCCGCCGCCTCCTGGAGGCGTTCCTGGCCTTCCTGGACCAGGAACTCAGCGGGTGATCCGCGTTTATACTTAAACGCTGTGTTGAAAATCGGCCTGATCGGAGCAGGAAACTGGGGAAGGAATCACCTGCGGGTCCTCTCTTCCCTCCCGGATGTGGAACTGGTGGGGGTCTGCGACCTGGATCCCCGGGTACGGGCCCGCGTAGAGGCCCAGTACCCGGGCGTGTGGGTCACCCCTGAAGCCGACGAACTGATCCGGAAAACCGACGCCCTGGTGATCGCCAGTTCGGCCAAATCCCACTATCCCCTGGCGCGGCGTGCCCTGGAACTCGGTCGTGCCGTGTTCGTGGAAAAACCCCTGGCCCTGAGCGCCGCCGAGGGCGAGGAACTGGTGCGCCTGGCCGAAAAACAGGGCCTCATCCTGATGGTAGGGCATCTTCTGCTCTTCCACCCCGGCGTGCTCAAACTCAAGGAGATCGTGCAACAGGGTGAACTGGGTGAGGTGTACTACCTGTACTCCCAGCGGCTGAACCTGGGCCGGATCCGGCGCGACGAGAATGTGATGTGGAGCCTGGCACCCCACGACCTTTCGGTGGCCAACTTCCTGCTGGAACAGCAGCCGCTCCGGGTGAGCGCCACGGGCAAGGCCTTTATCCAGCCCCATCTGGAGGATGTGGCCTTCCTGGTGGTGGAATACGAGCACGCCCTGGCCCATGTGCATGTCTCCTGGCTGGACCCCCACAAGATCCGGAGCCTGACCGTGGTGGGCAGCGAGAAGATGGCCGTGTTTGACGACATGCAGCCCGAGGAGAAGCTCAAGATCTACGACAAGGGCGTGGATCCCCGGGCCCTGCACGAACCGGAAACCCTGCCGCCGGGCGCCATCGCCGTCCGCTACGGCGACATCCACTCGCCCAAGATTGAGATGCAGGAGCCCCTGAAACTGGAACTCTCCCACTTCGTGGAGAGCGTGAAAACCGGCAAAAGACCTCGGTCCGACGGCCGGGAAGCCCTGCAGGTGCTCCGCATCCTGGACGCAGCCCAGCGGTCTATGCAAGGAGGTGGCGAATGGATTCGCCTCGCATGACGGTCCCCCTCCTGGACCTCAAGGCCCAGTACCAAACGATCCGGCAGGAGGTGCAGCAGGCCATCACGGAAGTTCTGGAGAGCCAGCGGTTCATCCTCGGCCCCCAGGTCAAGGCCCTGGAACAGGAACTGAAGGACTATCTGGGTGTGGCCGACGCCATCGGTGTCGCCTCGGGCTCGGACGCCCTTTTGATCTCCCTGATGGCCCTGGATGTGGGCTCCGGCGACGCCGTGATCACCACGCCCTTCACCTTTTTTGCCACCGCGGGTTCCATCGCCCGGCTGGGCGCCCTGCCCATTTTCGTAGACATTGAGCCCGACACCTACAACCTGGACCCCGAAAGGGTGCGCGAGTTCCTGGAAACCCAAACCGAGGAACACGACGGCCGCCGGGTACACCGGCGGGGGGGCCGCACCTGGACCGTCAAGGCCCTGATGCCCGTGCACCTCTACGGCCAGTCGGTGAACCTGGAGCCCCTTCTGGAGATCGCCCAAACCTATGGCCTGGCCGTCATTGAGGACGCGGCCCAGGCCATCGGCTCCGAGTATCGGGGTCGGCGGGTGGGCGGCTTCGGCACCTTCGGCGCCTTCAGTTTTTTCCCCAGCAAGAACCTGGGCGGCTACGGCGACGGCGGCCTGGTGGTCACCCAGGACCCCGACCTCGCCGAAAAGGTGCGGATGCTGCGGGTGCACGGCTCGCGCCGCAAGTATTACCACGACCTCGTGGGCCTGAACAGCCGGCTGGATGAACTCCAGGCGGCCGTGCTCCGGGTGAAACTGCCCCACCTGGACACCTGGAACCAGAAGCGGGCCGAACGCGCCGAACGCTACGGGCGGCTCTTTGAAGAAACCGGCCTCGCGGCCGAGGGTGCGGTGGTGCCGCCCCGGGTGGCGCCCTATGCCACCCGCCACATTTACCACCAGTATACGATCCGGGCCCGGAACCGCGACGCCCTGGTGGAACACCTCAAGGCCCACGGCGTGGGCGTGGCCATCTACTACCCCGTGCCCCTGCACCTGCAGAACTGCTTCCGCCACCTGGGGTACCGGGAGGGCGACCTGCCGGTGAGCGAACAGGCGGCCCGAGAGGTGCTCTCGCTGCCCATTTATCCGGAACTCACCGACGAGCAGCAGGACTATGTGGTGGAGGTCATCCAGCGGTTCTATAGGGCATAGCCCATGCGGGTCTCACTCCTGATCCCGGCCTACAACGAAGAGGAGAACCTGCCGGAACTGATGCAGGAGATTGACCGGTTCCTGCGGGAAACCGGCGAGGACTGGGAGGTGGTGCTGGTGGACGATGGGTCCACCGACCGCACCTACGAGGTGGCCCGCCGGCTGGCCGAGCGGTACCCGTTCCTCAAGGTGGTGCGGCACCGGCGGAACCTGGGGGTCACCGACGCGCTGATCACCGGGGCCCGCCACGCCACGGGCGAGGTGTTCGTCTTTTTCCCGGCCGACCTGCAGCACCTGCCGGAGGACGCCCACAAACTGGTGCAAAAGATCCGGGAGGGCTACGACCTGGTCACCGGCTGGAAGCAGGGTAAGTACGAAAAGAGGTTTGTGTCCGGGGTGTACAACTGGCTATCGCGGGTGCTGTTCCGGGTGCCCGTGCACGATCTGAATTCCATCAAGGCCATGCGGCGGGAAATGTTCTTTGACCTGCCGCTGCGCCGCGACTGGCACCGGTACATCGTGCCCCTGGCCCACGATCGGGGGTATCGGATCACCGAGGTCAAGGTGCCCCTCTATCCCCGGCGGCACGGTGAATCCAAGTTCAAGGGGCCGAAACGGGTCATCATCGGCCTCCTGGACCTCCTGGCGGTGAAGTTCCAGCTGACCTTCATGCGGAAGCCCATGCTCTTTTTCGGGTCGCTGGGGCTTCTGTCCTTCCTTCTGGGGTTCCTGGCCGGTCTGGTGGCCCTGTACCTTCGGTTCGTCAGGCACCTGGGCTATCGGCCCATCCTGTACCTGGTGGTGCTCCTGGTGTTGGCCGGCATCATCCTGTTCGTGGCCGGGTTCCTGGGGGAGTTGATCGCCGGGCTCTACGACGAGGTGCAGCGGCTCCGACGGGAGGAGGCCGGCCGCCGGGAGAGCACCGAGGCGTAGCCCCTCAGGCTTTTTCCAGAAGCGGCAACTTCAAAAGATCCTGCAGGCTCTGGATCGTTGCATCGGGCCGGGCCTCGGCCTGCAGGATGTCGCGGCGGAAGGGAAAGGGGGCCTGCTCGTTGCGGGGAATCCACACGGTCTTCATGCCCACCCGTTGGGCGCCGGCGATGTCCATGGCCACGGTGTCGCCCACCATCACGGCCTCGGCCGGAGCCACACCCAGGGCCTCCAGCACGGCCTGGAAGGGCCGGGGATGGGGCTTGGGCTTGCCCACTCGGGCCGAGGTTTCCACGAGGTCCAGGTAGGGCCAGAACCCCCGGGCCTTCACGAGGTCCACGATGAACTCGTGGTCGGAGGCGTTGGAAAGCACGGCCAGCCGGTAGCCCCGTTGCCGCAGGGTTTCCAGCACCTCCCGGGCCCCGGGCAGGGGCCGGTAGGCCTCCAGTTCGGGCTCAAAGTACCGGCGCACGACCTCGCGCACCAGGGCATCGGAGGCCTCCAGGCCCAGGTCGGCGAGCAAGCGGTGAAAGGCATCGGCGGCCGTGTACTGGTGCAGTTCCCGAAAGGTTTTTTCAAAGAGTTCCCGGCGGATTTCCAGGAGGCGCTGGGTGAACTCTTCCAGGCCCAGGGGCAGGGCCAGGCGCTGCCACAGCAGGCCGTAGGCGCGTTCAGAGCCCCGCCGGTGGGTTTCTGCGGGGTCTCCCTGGAAGGTCACCAGGGTTTCCCCCAGGTCAAAGATCACAGCGCGGAGGGGAGCCATCCGGGAAATCAGGCGTCCAGTTCGCCCTTCAGGGCCCGGTCAATGAGGTCGTCCAGCACCTGGGGGGTGACGCCGTCAAACCGGGTGTCGTTGACCAGGATGGCCGGGCTCTGGTCGCCACAGCCGATGCATTCCACCTCTTCTATGGAGAACCGTCCGTCGCCCGTGACCTCGCCGGGGCCGATGCCCAGCCGGCCCTTGAGGTGTTCCAGCAGGTTGTAGGCGCCGTTGATCATGCAGGTGATGTTGGTGCAGATGCGGAAATGGTACCGGCCCACCACGGGCTCAAACTTGAAGTACTGGTAAAAGGAGCCCACTTCGCGGACCTCGGCCTCGTGGATTCCCAGTTCCTCGGCGATCACGGCGACCGCCTCCGGCGGGATCCAGTGGAAAAGCCAGCGGGCCTCGTGGAGGGCCTGGATCAGGGCGGTGCGGCCCCGGGGAAACCGTTGTTTGACGGCCCGGACGCGTTCCCTCAGGGTTTCCAGGGTGTCGGCAGTGGGCTTCATCACTTCGGCTCCGGCAACGGTGGCTCGGCCCGCAGCGGATAGTCCTTCCGCAGCGGATGGCCTTCAAAACCTTCCCACATGAGGATGCGGGTGAGGTTGGGGTGCCCATCAAACACGATGCCGAACATGTCATACACCTCGCGTTCCAGCCAGTTGGCCGCGGTCCAGAGGCCCGTGATGGACGGGAGTTTGGGGTCGTCTTCCGGAAGCGGCACCTTTACGCGCACCCGTTCCCGGTTTTCCAGGGAGTAGAGGTGCACCACCACCTCAAAGCGATGGGGCAGCCCCTTGCCCAGGTAATCCACGGCCGTGAGGTCCACGAGCATGGTAAACCGGTACTCGTCGCGCAGGGTCTTCAGCAGGTCCAGGTAATGATCCCGGGGGATGACCAGGGTGGTCTCCTCCCGGAAGGGTTCCGGAATCTCCAGAGCAGAAAAGCGCTCCTTCAGCGCTTCCAGGTTCATTTCCAGTCCAGCACTCCTTTCCCCCAGGCGTAAAAGTACCCGATGAGCAGGATGGCGATGAACACCATCATCTCCACAAAACCGAAGAGCTTGAGCTGGCGGTACGCCACGGCCCAGGGATAGAGAAACACCACCTCAATGTCGAAGATCAGGAACAGCAGGGCCATGAGCAGGTAATGCACCGAAACCCGGGCGCGGGCGTCGCCCTTGGGGATGATGCCGCATTCGTAGGCCTCTTCCTTGGCCGGATTGGTGGACTTCTGGGGATTCAGCCAGTGGGACACGAGCACGAGCCCGTAGATGAGCGCCACGGCGATGCCGGCAAAGAGAAGCAGGGCCAGGTAGGGATTCATGCCGCTAATTTTACGCCTGGCCGTGGGGGTGCACAACGCAGGAACCGGCGGCAGACGCAGAAAACCGCAGCCTCCGGGAGCACCCAGAGGGGAGCAGGTGTCCCGGAGGCCGGGCCTAAAAACTTGTGTGGAGGAGGGCCTTAAGGATACGGCCCTTTAAAGCTTTTCCGGATGGGGGCCTGCCTCCCGGATCTCGGCGGGCACCCGGTCCGCGTACTGCTGGAAGTTCTCCACAAAGAGCCACACGAGCTTGCGGGCCTGCTCGTCGTAGGCCCGGGGATCGTGCCAGGTCTGGCGAGGGTTCAGCACCTCATCGGGCACGCCCGGGATGTGCTTGGGCACATGCAGGCCGAACACAGGCTCGGTCCAATACTCCACATCGTCCAGTTCCCCGCGCAGGGCGGCGCGGACCATGGCCCGGGTGTAGGGGAGTTTGATGCGCTCGCCGATGCCGTAGGGCCCGCCGGTCCAGCCGGTATTCAGGAGCCACACCTTCGCGCCGTGCTTGCGGATCTTTTCGCCCAGCATCTCGGCGTACACCGTGGGGTGCGAGGGCAGGAAGGGCGCCCCGAAGCAGGCCGAGAAGGTGGCCTGGGGTTCCTTGCCCAGGCCCTTTTCGGTGCCGGCCAGTTTGGAGGTGTAGCCGGAAATGAAGTAGTACATGGCCTGCTCCGGCGTCAGCCGGGCGATGGGCGGCATCACGCCGAAGGCGTCGGCCGTGAGGAAAAAGATGTTCTGGGGATGGCCGCCCCGGCCCTAGGGCACAATGCGCGGCAGGTAATCCAGGGGATAGGAAGCCCGGGTGTTTTCGGTGTAATGGTTGTCGTCGAAATCAGGGATCCGTGTGTGGGGGTCCACCACCACATTCTCCAGCATGGTGGCGAACTTCTGGGTGGCTTCCCAGATGAGGGGTTCCAGGT
>WGAB01000354.1 GCA_015489295.1 Caldifarciminota bacterium | reverse complement strand
CGATTGCCCTGACGGGCAGGGGCCTGGATCATTAGGACACTGTGAAGTTTGAAGAGGCCGTTGAACACCTCAACCGCTTGATCAACTACGAACGACAGCCCGGCTTTGTGCGGGAACTGGACTCCCTTCGACAATGGCTCCAGGCCCTGGGCAACCCACAAACGGCGTTCCGTTCCATCCTCGTCGCCGGCACCAAGGGCAAGGGCTCCACGGCCGCCCACATTGCCCGGGCCCTGCAAAACGCCGGCTACAAAACCGGACTCTACCTTTCGCCCCACCTGGTCAACCTGCGCGAACGCATCCAGGTGAACGGCACCTGGATTTCCGAAGCCGACTTCGGCCGGTGGATGGACCCGCTGGTGCCCTACCTCCAGGGCCGGTCCGGGGGGTTCCGTACCTTTTTTGAGGCCCTCACGGCCCTCGCCTTCCTGTACTTCCGCGATCAGCAGGTGGACTACGCCGTGCTGGAGGTGGGCCTGGGCGGCCGCCTGGACGCCACGAACACCGTGGACCCCGTGGCCGCCGTGTTCACACCCATCAGCTTCGACCACACCCACGTGCTGGGCACCACCCTGGAGGCCATCGCCCGCGAAAAGGCGGGCATCCTCCACGGCAAACCCCAGGCCGCGGTCTCGGCTCCCCAGGAGCCCGAGGTGCTCCGGGTGCTCCGGCAGCAGGCCCAGAGCATCGGGGTGCCGCTGCGGGTGCTGAACCGGAAAAACCTGGAGGTGGTGGAAACCTCGCTTCAGGGTAGCCGGTTCCGCCTTTTCCTGGACCCCGCCAACCCTCCCCTGGAACTCTTTACGCCCCTCTGCGGCAAGTTCCAGGTGGAAAACGCGGCGCTGGCCGCCCTGGCGCTGCACGCCCTCGGCATCTCTCCGATTTCCTTTGAAGGACTGACCTTTCCAGGCCGGTGCCAGATCCTGGCCACCCGGCCCTATGTGGTGGCCGACTGCGCCCATAACCCCTTTTCGCTACGGGCCCTGCTGGATTCCGTGCGCGAACTCCTGGACTTTGACGAGATGGTGCCGGTCTTTGCGGCCTCCCGCGACAAGGATATCCAGAGCATGCTGGACATCCTGAGCCGCTGGAGCCGGATGTTCGTGCTCACCCGGTTTTCCAATCCCCGGGCCGCCTCACCCTGGGAAATGGCTGAACTGCTGCACGAGATGCCCGGCGTGCAGGTTAAGGTGGTGCAGGATCCCCTGAAGGCCGTGGACCTGGCCCGCCGCCTGGCCGGGCCCCAGGGCCTGGTGCTGGTCACGGGCTCGGTGTACCTGGTGGGCGACCTCCTGCAACGCTGGCAACCGTGAAGGCCTATTACGAGCATCCCCTTCTCCGGGAATGGGCCTTTCTGTGGCCACCGCTGCTCTTCTGGCGGCAGGCCACCCTGCGGGCCCTGCTGCTGCACCTGCCCGTCCGGCCGCCCTCCAAACTCCTGGAAATCGGGTGCTCCACCGGGTTCCTCACCCGGAAACTCCGGGAACGCTACCCCCAGGCCGAGATCTGGGCGGTGGACCTCTCGCGCCGGGCCATCCGCCGGGCCCGGCGCCGACGGCTGCCCCGGGTGCATTTCCAGGTGGCCGACTTCCTGGAACAGCTGCCCGAACGGGCCTTTCCCCTGGTGGTCGGCATGAACGTGCTGCAACTCTTGCCCCGAACCCGCGCCCTGATGCGCCTGCGCGACCTGCTGGCCCCGGGCGGCACCGCCCTCGTGACCCTCACCACCGAAACCCCGCTCACCCGATGGCACCGGCAAGTGTACCGCCGGCTCGCCGGCGGCGAGGTGTACCTGGACCCGCCTTCCCAGGTGATTCAAGAGGCCCGGTCTCTGGGCCTGGCTGTAGAATTCACATCCATTGAGCCCACAGAGGGCAGTTATCTGTTAACCCTCACACGCCCATGATCGCCTGGTTCCTCTGGCTTTCGGCCCTGGTGGCCTATCCGGATTCCCAGCTGCTGCCCCTGGTGCACCAGGGGCAGGCCCGGGCCTTCCAGGAGGATTTCCAGGGTGCCCGCCGGGCCTTCCAGAAGATCCTCCGGCAGGCACCCGAAGACCCCCTGGGGTACCTCCTGATGACCGGGCTCTACGACCTCTACATGCTGGACTACTCGGTGCGCGACAGCGAGGCCCAGTTTTACCACTACGCCGACCTGTGTGAGGCCAAAGCCAAACCCTGGCTCCAGGCTTCGGACCCTCGAAAACAGGCCTGGGGACACTTCTACCTCGGCGCGGCCGAGGCCTACAAGGCCCTGAGGATGGGCCGAAACCGGCAGTATCTCCCCGCCCTCAAGCACGCCTGGCGCGCCCTGAACCACCTGCAGGAAGCGGTGGCCCTGGATTCCACCCTGTACGACGCCTACCTGGGCCTGGGCACCTACCACTACGCCCTGTCGGAGTTGCCCCGGTTCATCAAGTGGATCCCTGGCATCGGCGATAAACGGCAACAGGGCCTCCGGGAGATCCGGCTCGCCGCCGAGCACGGCCTCATCAGCCGGTACGCCGCCCGCGACGGCCTGGCCTGGGTGCTGGCCTACGACGCCCGGCCCTACGAGGGCATCCGCATCGCCCAGGACCTCCTCCGGGAGTTTCCCCACAGCCGGAGTTTCCGCTGGACCCTGGCCTTCGCCTATTACCGGGCCGGCAAGTACCGCCAGGCCCTGCAAACCTACGAAGACCTCCTTTACTACAGCCTGCCCGACCACCAGACCTACCCCTACAACCTGGCCATCATCCTCTACTGGATGGCCAAGGCCAGTTATAATCGGGGGCAGTACGCGGTGGCCGACGGATACCGCAGGGTGGCCGAGGACCTGCTGCGTCAGGATTCCCGCGCCGACCTGGTTCAGGATCTCCAGGGACGCCTGGAGGCCCTGAAAAAGCGGATTTACCGGCGGCTCCACCGCACCCCCTGAAGGAAGGATGCCATGACCGCCCTCTTTGTGACCCTGACCCTTCTTTTGGGGGCCCCTCAGGCCCCGTTGTTGCGGGATACCACCTTTCTGTTGCCTCCCCAAACCCGGGCGGTGCTGGGACCCGATACCGTGGCCCTGCCGCCCCAGGGAGCGCAATACCCGATCCCTCCCTCGGTTTCCCAACGGCTTCCCCAAAAGCTCCGGCAGGCCCTCCAGGCCAATTTGAACCGGCTCCTGCGGGAGTGGCCCCGGGTGCTGCGGCTCCAGGTGGGGCCCGGCGATACCCTGTGGCTTTTGGGCGAAGATGCCTCGCACTGGCGCGGATACCTATGGCCCGACCTGGCCCCCGTGGCCTCCGGGCCTCCGGCCTGGTGGCTCCACTGGACACGCCTGCCCTCCGGCGACTGGCTGGTGCTGGATACCCTGGGCAACCTCTGGAAAACCCCGGGGCCGCCCAAAGAACCTCCGGATCCCCGGTACCGGCTCCGCCGGTTTCCCGGCGCCCGCAGCCTGGCGGCCCGGTCCCGGGACCTCTGGGTGGCCACCGCCGACAGCGTGTTCCACGGCAAACCCGGCCTGTGGGGGTACCGGTGGTCTGCCCGAGCTCCGGGCGGCTTCCTCGTGGCTTCTGCCCAAGGCATCGGCCTGCTGGATACCCTGGGGCGCCTCCGGCACCCCCTGGGCGGCCCGGTGATGGACCATCTCCCTCCAGGGAGCCACGATGCCGCCCTCTACGACGCCAACCAGGATGGCCTGCCCGACCTCCTGTTTCTCCACCAGCGCCACCCCTGGCTCCGCCGCGGCCTGCCCAACGGCACCTTCTGGGCACCGGATACCACCGTAACCGTACGGTTTCCCTTCCGCCAGGGCATCGCGCCGTCGCTCGCCTTCGGCCGGATCGGCTACCTGGCCACGCCGGAGGGCCGGGTGTACCGTTTGCATCGGCAGGGCCGGGCCTGGCAGCCCGATTCCACGCCCCTGCTAGATCTCAAGAACCTGCTGCACCTGGAGGGTCTGCTCTATCCCGTGCTGGCCCTGGCCCCCGAAAACGACGACACCCTGCCCGATTTCGTGGTGGGCCTCGGCGATGGCCGGGTGCTGGCCCTGACCTCGCCCGATTACGCGCCCCGCCTCCTGGGCCGGGTAAAGGCCTTTGCCGCCCCGGTGTTCCTGGAGGGAACCTGGTACGCCGGCGACATCACCGGCCGGATCCGGAACCTGGAAACCGGCCAGCCGCTCCACCTGAGCCCTCCGCCGGATAGCGGCTCCGTGTTCCCGGCCGCGGCCGACCTTACGGGCGACGGCACCCCCGAACTCATCGTGGGCCAGCAACAGGGCGGTTTCCGGGTGTACCGCAGGGTGGCCGACACCCTGTGGCAGGAAATCCCCGGCACCTACCAGGCCACGCCGGAACTGGCCCTGCCGGCCCCGGTGGACCTCAACGGCGACCCCCTGCCCGACCTGGCCGTGGCCACCCTGGGCGGCCGGGTGTTTGCCTACGAAACCCGGCGCACCGAAACCGGCTTCCGCTTTGTGGAACGGAACTCCTGGCGGTTCCGTCCCCAGCGTGGGGTGCCGGATTTTGCCACCTACTACGACCGCTCTTACCTTTCGCCTGCGGGCGAGGCCCTGTGGGTGCAAGCCGATACGTTGGGGGCCTATGCCCGGCTCCTGGAACGCACGCCGCCGGAACTGCTGGACGAGGTGGCCTTCAGCCTGGCCCACACCCCGGCCGAAATCCTGCGGGTGCTGGCCCGCCTGCATCAGGAGGACCTTTTCCTGGAGAACGCCCGGGATGTGTACCGGGCCGATACGCTGCTGGATTACGCTCAACTCGTGGACCTGGAGGACGGCCGCACCACCGTGGTCTACGCCGACGGCGACACGCTGCCGCCGGACCTCTACGGCTGGTATGTGGTGCATCCCCGCATCCTCTACGAAGTGCCGTACCGGGTGGATGCCTCCTACTGGAGCCGCCGGTGGCAGGACTACGGCATCGACCGGGAAACCTGGCTCCGCCACGAGGAGGATGTGTACGCCCACCCCGACCGGGGCGTGTTCTGGCGCACGCTGTTCCAGCGCGACAGCACCTACGGCAAAACCGCCCTGGACGCTGTGGCGCTCGCCCGTACCCTGCGAGAGGCCGTGCGGCGGCTCTACCTGTTCCAGGGCTGGAATACCGGCGGCTTTATGACCTTCGGGTACCAGACCCAGGACCTGCAACCCGTGGTGATCTACCGCAAGGCCTACGGCTCCTGCGGCGAGCAGTCCATCCTGTTCGCTGCCCTGGCCCGCACCGCCCTGATTCCCACCTATGTGGCCATTGACATGGGCGAAGACCATCAGTGGAACGAGTTCTGGTGCTGCGGCCGGTGGCACCACCTGGATGTGAACTCGGATACCCTCAAGGGCATCGACCATCCGGCCACCTCGGTGATGAAGAAAACCATTACCGCTGTGGTGGGATGGCGGCCCGACGATTCGCTCCTCGTGATCACCGGTCGGTACGTGGATACCGCCTCGGTGGATTTCCAGGTGACAGACTCGGCGGGCAACCCCGTGCCCGGGGCCCTGGTGGTGCTGCGGAGCCACTGGAACCGGCGCGACCTGCGGGCCGTGTGGGGCTATACCCAAACCCGGGGACAACTCCACCTGCCCGTGGGGTACCAGCCTCCCCTGGGCAACGCCGTGGAGGTCCTGAGTCCAGTGGGCGCCGCCGGCATCGAGAATGTGCTGCACAAGCCCGGGCAACGGTACCGCGAGGTCCTGCAGGTTCCCGGATCGGCCCCGCCGGAACCCCCCGCTCCCGAAGGGCTCCGCCTCGAAAGCATGGCCCTCCTGGAGGTCCATAACCCCATCACCTCCCGGCCCTACCGGATTTCCAGCGCCACCCTGCGGCAGGCAGGGTACGAGGGTACGCTGTTCCAGCCCCTGCAGCTGGGCCCCTGGCACCCCCGGGTGACGGAACCGGCTCCAGGCCGGTGGATCGTGGCCAATCCCCATCCCTACCTCACCCTGAGGGTGAAGGCCTCGGTGGCCCTGCCCGTGCCCCAGGAGCCTCCTTTGATCACCCTCACGCTGGCCGCCTCCCGGGTGCCCACGGGCCAGCGGGTGCCCTACCGGGTCGACCTCCGGATGCCGGCCGGTCTCCAGAAGGCCGAGTTGCTCTGGCTTCGGCTGGACAGCGTGGTCCGCCGTCAGCCCCTCCACCCGAAGGCCGTCGCCCAAACCCCCTGGCTTGTGAGCCACGCCGTCACAGAGGATTCCCTGGACACCGGCGCTGGCGGCCCCCTTCGGCCGGGCACCTATCGCCTGGTGGTCCGGGGCACCGACCTCCTGGGCCGGACGCTCCTTTCCGACACGGCCCGCCTGGAGATCACCCCCGCCCATCGGTTTCGCCGCCAGTGGGTTTACCAGGACCGGCCCCGGGCGCCCGAGCCCTCGGCCTCTTGGATCCTGGAATTCTGGGTCCGGGAACCCCTGCGGCTCCTCTATGTGGAATCCGAGGCACCGGAGGCGGAGGGCCTGGACCTGGACCTCTTCCTGTACCGCGACCAGAACGGCGACGGCAAGCCCTCCAAAAAGGAAACCGTGGCCCAGTCCACCTCCCCCACGAACCACGAGGTGCTGATCCTCCAGTTCCCCAAGCCCGGCCACTACTGGCTCTACGCCCAGGGGTGCACCGTGGAGCAGCCGCCCCAGCCCTTCAACCTCACGCTTTCCTTTGAGGTTGACTCGCTGGGCGTAGCGCGGGAAGTGGCGTCACCCTGAGGACGGGCCCTTCGGCCGGTCCCAGATCGCCAGGATCCGGGCGCCCATCAGGATCAGGAAGGCCAGCAGGTACATCCAGGTGAGGAAGATGGTGGCCCCGGCCAGGATGCCGTAGATCGCCTGCCGCTTGAGCACGCCGGCTGTGATCCGCGTGCCGAACCGCTGCAGGCCGAACCAGGCCACGGCCACGCCCACCGCCACGCCGGTGCTCTTGGCAAAGGTGGGCCGCCGACTCGGAAACACCTGGTACACGATGAGCAGGAACAGGGCAAAGGCCAGGAAGGTGACCAGTTGCCCCAGGGGGCCCAGGAGGCGGACCGGCAGCATGGGGCTGAGCACCGCCACGATGTAATCGGCCACGCCGGCCATGGAAAAGAAGGCGAGCGCGCCCAGCACATAGAGCAGGGACAGCAGTCGACCCCGCAGGAACCCCACGTGCTTCCGCAGGTCCATCATGCGGTTGACCCCCACATCCAGGGCGTCAAACAGGCCCATGGCCACGAAGAACAAAGAGAGGATGCCGAAGGCGCCGAAGGCCTTCCACTGGGTGGCGGCCGCCTGGATTTGCCCGAAGATCTCCTTGCCCAGCCCCGGGGGCAGGAAGCCCAGGAGGCTGTGCTCCAAGGCTTGAAAGGCCTGGGGGTTCTGGCCCAGAAAGAAACTGGCGGCCGCAGCGGTCAGAAAGAGCACCGGGATCAGCCCCAGCAGGAAATAGAAGGCCACCGCGGCCGAGAGCAGAGGGCCCAGGCGCCGGTCAAAGCCCACCCACAGGGTTCCGAGGGCCCGGAGCCCCCGCCACAGGCGGCACCGCCGGAGCCACCGTCGCCACCGTTCCATAGGGCTGCAAGTATAATCCCCGCCACGCTGCGGCCCAGGAAAAACAAGGGGGCCGGGGGCGGAGCAGAGGTGCGTTCCGGCTGCCCCGGCCCACCGGCCCCCGGGCGGTTGCCCCCTTAAAAACTCACCTTCACCCGGAGATAGACCTCGTCGTGGGTTTTCATCCGGCCGAAGAGGGTACCCGGCTTGCCGTCCAGCACAAAGGCGCCCAGGCGAATCTCCAGGTTGTCGGTGGGCGTGTACTTGAGTTCCGGAATCCACACGTAGCCGTAGTGATCGCCGGGCGCATCCCGGTCCGCAACCTCCGCCGCAAAGGTCAGGGGCGCGAGCGTCACCTCGTCGTTGTGGAAACTCTTTTCCAGGCGCACCACGAAGTAGTCCCGAAGGCTGTCGGGCCCGCGCTCGTGCAGGAACCCGTGGATGTACTGGGCGTTCACATAGAGGCCGTTCTTGAAGGTGTAATCGCCGCCGAGCACGAACTTGAGGTAGGGGGTTTCCAGGAGCGTGTCCTTCACCAAGAGCGGCTGCCAGGCGGGATAGATCACCTGGACAAAGGTCTCCGGCACCACGAGGGCGCCTTCAGCCCAGAGCCCGACCGACCGGAATGAGCCGGCGAGGTCGGCGCCCAAGACCTGGATCCGGGGATAGGCCAGGTGGGCTTCCAGATCGCTGAGCAGGGTGGTATCCACCGGGACAAACCGGATCGTGTCCGCCAGGGGCAATCCGTCAAAGCCCCGGTAGTAGGACACCGAAAGGTCCCAGTCGGCAAGCGTGGTGCCGAGTTTCACCCCCACCTGGGTGTTCTCCGCGGTGGGCTCGGGCGTGGCCACGGCAAAGTGGGTGTTGCGGAGCACCGTGAGCGGCGGCAACTGCGAGGGAGCCAGGGGCATCAACGCGCCCGACCACTCGGCGGGCGGCAGCGTGGCCGGGGTGAACACGGGCACCACATCCACCTCTAAGGACCACGGATCGCGCGTGTAAATCGCCCGGAGGGCGTTCACGCCCAGTTTCGCCCCGAAGTCAAAGAAGTCCTCGTAGTCGTAGGGCGACAGGTTGGAGGTGGGGTTGATCTTGTCGGCCGTGCCCCAGGCGATCACCTGCCGGCCCAGGCGAAGATCCAGGCCGGGCACCAGGAAGTCGTAGAGGTCGGCATAGGCCTCGCGGATCTCCAGAGCCCACGGATACACCCGGTCCTTTTGCTGCCGCTGCAGGTCCGAAGGGCCAGCGACCCGGGGGAACCCAAAAGCCCGCAGCCGGAGTTCGCCGTAAAGGTGCAGGTTTTCGGCCGGATTCGCCTCCAGTTGCAATTGGAGCCGGTTCTCGTTCCAGGTCCAGCGGCCGGAATCCGCATGCACCCAGTAGCGG
>WGAB01000353.1 GCA_015489295.1 Caldifarciminota bacterium | reverse complement strand
TTCTGTGCCTCACCCTGAACGGTGCCCATGAGGTCATCCAGACCCGCGTGGTGACCGTGGGGCTCCTGGATTCTAGTCCAGTCCACCCCCGGGAGGTCTTTGCCGGGGCCATTGCCGACCGGGCGGCGGCCGTGATCCTGGTCCACAACCACCCTTCCGGCAACCTGGAGCCCAGCCCCGAGGACCTGGCCATCACGCGCCGACTGGTGGAAGCCGGAAAGATCCTGGGGATTGAGGTGCTGGACCACATCATCGTGGCCCGCACCGGCTTCCTGTCGCTAAAGCAGGAGGGGATGTTGCCGTGAGGAAGCGGAAGCGTCCCTGCGTTTGCCGAAGGATTGGGGGCCGTAAGAGCCGCTTTAGCGGTGATTGCAATTCCTGGAGGGCGGTGCCGTGGCATCATTTGAAAATCCCCCTCCCCTCAATCCCCGCCCGGTGGGAGGGTTTGGGTGTCTGGCCCGCCAGGGGCGGGGACAATTTGGCCGCCGCGGCTCCGGTGCATTGCCCAGGCGCAGCAGTTCAGAGTCCCTCCTACCGGTGGACGGTGATTTGATTATCGCGGCTGAAGCCGCTCCTACAGAAAAACTTCTCCCGGGAACGAGTTGAGGGTTTGGGGCATTCGACGAGTTTGAGGCACCCGGCGCGGGAGGACAATGTGGAACCCGGGGCCTGTTGGGGTGGAGACGATTAGAGCGCTCTTCCAGCGTCGTCAACTTCGCCCTCTGGAGGACTCCGTGCGCTGGTGTATTCTCCTGCGCTGCTTGCGTTTCACTAAAAACCCTGCTGAAATTTCAGCGGCATGAGGAATAGCAGGGATAAAATTCGGAGGGCGGAGGTCCGGAGTTTACTGGAAACCCCGGAGATTATCGCCATTCTTGGAGCCCGCCAGGTGGGGAAAACCACGCTCATGCGCCACATCTTCGAGACATTGCCCGGCCCCAAGGTTTTCCTTGATTTTGAGGACCCCGAGGTTCTTTCGCTGTTTGACGAGGATATCCGGTCCTTCGCCCGGCTCTATGTGGAAGGCAAGGATTTTGTGTTCCTGGATGAGTTCCAGTACAGCAGAGAGGGTGGGAAACACCTCAAGTACCTGTACGACCACTACGCTGCGAAGTTCGTGATTTCCGGGTCTTCCAGCCTGGACCTGGCCGTTCGGGCGGCATCCATGCTGGTCGGGAGGATCTTTCTGCTGGAGCTTTTCCCACTGAACTTTGCGGAGTTTCTTTCTTTCACAGATCCTGACCTTTTACCTCTGGTTCGGGATCATGTCCGGGAACAAAACCCCCTGCCTCCTTCGCTCCATCGGCGGCTTCTCCAGCATATAGAGGCGTTTACTCGGTGGGGTGGCTATCCCCGGGTGGTTCTTGCCCGCACTCCGGAGGAAAAGGAGGAGGTGCTCAAGAACCTGCTGATCACCTATCTTATGAAGGACATCCGAGGCTTTTTCCGCTTGGCTTCCGAGTATCCCCTGCAGAAACTCATGCGCGCCCTGGCCCTCCAGGTCAGCGGGTTGATCCAGTACAACGAACTTTCACAAGTTTCGGGGCTCACCTATCATGAATTGAAGCGACATCTTGCAATCCTGGAGGAAACCTACATCGTCCGCCTTAGCCGCCCTTTCTTCACCAATCGGCGCCTGGAACTGGTGAAAAACCCTAAGGTATACTTCGTGGATCCTGGGTTCCGAAACCACCTGATCCGGGACTTTCGCGGCTGGGACTCCCGCCCGGACACCGGCAAACTCGTGGAAAACTTCGTTGCTTCCGAACTGATAAAGCAGGGGCATCCCTTGAGGTTCTGGCGAACCAAATCCGGCGCCGAGGTGGATTTTGTTGCGGAAACATCCGAGGGCCCAATCCCCCTGGAGGTCAAAGCGGGTCAAACGAGAACCATAGGGAAGTCGTTGCGCAGTTTTATCAAAAAATATCGCCCGTCCGTGGCCTATTTTCTTTACACCGGGAACATCGCAACGGAAACCGTGGAAGGGGTTCGGGTACAGTTGCTGCCCCTGTATGCCCTGCCCTTTTTGGCGTTGTGAATCTGGGGGTTCCCAGGGAAAGCCGCCGGGCCGGCGGGCAGAACAAACGGGCTTCGGCCTGTGGCTGTTGCATTGGAGGCGGCGGGTGGATACAATAAGCCTGTTCCAAGCCGCATAACCGAAGGAGGTTTTCCATGGCGATTCTGGTGGGCAAAGATACCCGCGTGGTGGTCCAGGGCATTACCGGACGCGACGGATCCTTTCATACCAAACTCATGCTGGATTACGGCACCCAGGTGGTGGCCGGGGTGACCCCGGGGAAGGGCGGCCAGGAGGTGCACGGCGTTCCCGTGTTTGATACCGTGGCCGAGGCGGTAGCGCAAACCGGGGCCAATGCCTCGGTGATCTTCGTGCCGGCCCGGTTCGCCGCCGACGCCATCATGGAAGCAGCTGATGCCGGCGTGCAACTGGTGGTGGCCATCACCGAAGGCATCCCGGTGCACGACATGATGCGGGTGATGGCTTACCTGAAGGATAAGCCTACCCGGCTTATCGGGCCCAACTGTCCGGGCCTGATCACCCCCGGCGAGGCCAAGATCGGGATCCTGCCGGGCCAGATCTTTGCCCGGGGACCGGTGGGTGTGATTTCCCGGTCGGGCACCCTCACCTACGAGATCGTGAGCCATTTGACCGCGGCGGGCCTGGGCCAGAGCACGGCCATCGGCATCGGTGGCGACCCCATCATCGGCAGCCGGTTCATTGACCTCTTGAAACTCTTCAACGAGGACCCCGAAACCGAGGCCGTGGTGGTGATCGGCGAGATCGGCGGTACCGACGAGCAGGAAGCCGCAGCGTACATCAAGGAGCATTTTACGAAGCCGGTGGTGGCCTTTATCGCGGGCCGCACGGCGCCGCCCGAAAAGCGGATGGGCCATGCCGGTGCCATCATTTCCGGTGGAACCGGCACGGCGGCCGAAAAGATTGCGGCCTTTGAGGCTGCCGGGGTGCCGGTGGCGGCCCTGCCCGAAGAGGTGGCCACCCTGGTCAAGGAGAAACTGGGCAGGTGAAGCACCCTTGAAAATCCTTCTGCTGCTGATTCTGGCGGGGGAGCCCTGGCTCCCCCGTTTGCAATCCTTTTTGGCGCAACACCATACCTTTCAGGCCTCTTTTACCGAGATTCTGCAGGCCGCCCAGAGCCCGCCGGAGACCCTGCAGGGGCGCCTTTTCGTGCAGGCGCCCGACCGGATCCGCCTGGAAACCCCCCAGGTGGTGCTGGTACAGCGGGGGCAGCAGGGTGAGATGCTGGACCGCAGTACCGGCCAGGTTTCCTCCTATCGGTCGCTGGGGCCCTCGCCCCTGGTGCTCTTCACCTTAGATTCGCTGCAGGCCTATTTCGCCATCCAGGAAACGGACACGGCGGTTGTGCTGGTGCCCCGGGATCGGCCCACCGACACCCTGTGGGTGGTGCCCGGGCCCGACGGGGCGCCGCAGCGGCTGGGATACCGTTCGCCCCAGCAAACCCTCCGGTTTCGGTTTGGACCATGGCACACGGACCGGCCCCTGAGCCCCGATCGGTTTCGGCTGCCGTGAACGAGGACACCGGCGGGTCCTTCTGGGACCATCTGGCCGAGCTCCGGCGCCGGCTCCTTCGGATGCTGGCGGTGTTCGGCGCCGGGCTGGTACTGGCCTATGTTGTTTCGCCCCGGCTCCTGAGTTTCCTGGCCCGGCCCGTGGGGTCCCTGTACTTCTTTGCGCCGGCCGAGGCGTTTCTCGTGCGCCTGAAGGTGGCGGCGCTGGCCGCGCTGTTGGGCACCCTGCCGTACCACCACTGGGAACTGTGGCAGTTCCTGAAGCCGGCCCTGTTGCCACGAGAGCGACGCCCGGCGTGGCTCTTCTGGTGGACGGCGCTGCTGCTCTTTTACCTGGGGGCAGCCTTTGCGCTATTCCTGGGGATTCCGGTGGGGCTCCGGGTGTTGCTGTCCTTTGGCGGACCCGGCTTGCAGGCGCTGCTCCGGGCCGGCGATTATGTGAACTTCGCCCTGCTCCTGGTGCTGGCCTTCGGCGGGCTGTTTGAGTTTCCGTTGCTGGTGGTGGCCCTTACGCTCCTGGGCCTTTTAGATCCGGCGGTGCTGGCACGCCACCGCCGGGAGGTGATCGTGGGGGTGTTCGTGGTGGCGGCGGTCATCACGCCCTCGGTGGATTTCGTGACGCAGACGCTCCTGGCCCTTCCGCTTATAATTCTGTTTGAAGTGGGCCTCTGGATTTCCCGGAGGTTCCAGAGGAGGACAACATGATTGGCACCCAGGAACTCATCATCATTCTGGTGATCGTGCTTATTTTGTTTGGAGCCTCGCGGCTTCCGGGGCTGGCCCGGGGGCTGGGGGAGGCCATCCGCGAGTTCCGGAAGGCCACCTCAGAAGGCTCCTCCAAGGAGGGCCAGGAGGCTTCCAGGCCCTCCGAGGAAAAGCCGGAGGGGTCGTAGCCCTCAGAAGGATTCCTGTTTCTTTGGGCGGGGAAGTCGGCTTCGCTCGTACGCCCGAAACACCCGTTCGTCCACAAAGATCGGGGCGCCGGCCCGGAGGGCCAGGGCGATGGCATCCGACGGCCGGGCATCCAGTTTCAGGCTGTCCTGCCCCTGTCGGAGCCAGATCTCGGCGTAGTACACCTGTTTCCGGAGGTCAGTGACCACCACCCGCTGCACCTCGCCGCCCAGGGCCTGGATGGCCAGGAGCAGCAGGTCGTGGGTCAGGGGTCGGGGAATCGGGTCGCCCTTGAGGCCCCGTTCAATGGCCAGGGCCTCGGCCGTGCCCACGAAGATGGGCAGCAGGCGATGGTTTACGGTGTCTTCCAGTACCACGGCCGGTGCTCCGGTGACCCACTCCGGCACCACATACTTCACCTGCACGGGCACCAGGGCGAGCCAAAGAAGGATCCAGATGCCCATGGCTAATCCAGGATGGTTTCGCCCCGAAGGTAGGCCTTCAGGGTTTCGGTGCTTCGGAGATACACCTTGCGGAATCGAGCCCGCCACAGGTCGCCCACGCGTTCGCGGCCCGCGTATTCCACGCGGATCTGGCTGGAGGCGCGGTTCAGGAAGTCCAGCAACCGGGGGATGGTTTCCTCGTGGTGCACCCGGACCGAGAACTCGTGGTACATGGCGCCCTCCTCGCGCACCCGCTGCACGGCCTGCCGGAACCCTTCCAGGAAAGCGCGGCCCAGGGCCGTTTGGAGCTCGGGGGTCAGGGGCAGCCGAAACTCGTCGAACCCCAGCACCAGGCGCACCACCCGCTGGATAAAGAAGGCGGGCTGGAGATCCAGGAGTTTATCGGCGTCGGCCTCCAGGTCCCGCAGGTTGATGATGGGGGTGGCGTACTTCAGCACCCTTTGCCGGCCCTTGAGCACGATCCCTTCAATGCCCTGGCGGTTCAGGTCCAGCACGATCTCCTCGATCCGGTCCACCTCCTCGCGCCGGAACTCGCCGAAGGACCGGACCGAGGGCAGGCCGTATTGCTCTAAGAGTTCGTATCGCTCGGGGGGTACCAGGTACCGGCGCTGGTCCAGGTCGTAGATGTCAAACACGAAGAAGGCCACATCCTCGGGGATGTTGGGCGGCCAGATGTCAATGTACGGGTTTTCGGGCCCGGCCATTTCGCCGATGAGCACCTTGCGCGGGTGATCGTCAAAGAAGCGATGGAAATCGCCGAAGTCGCCGATCCGGTCGTAGGCGAAGGGGTCCACGAAGCCGCCGCGCGTAAAGGGCAAGAGTTCGCCCTGATGGCGCCAGAGGCGCAGGTTATAGCCGTCCACCTTTTCCTCTACGAAGAAGGGCTCGTGGAAGTGCCGCAGGATGCCAGCCCGCAGCCGGAGCAGGCGGCGGATATGCGGATACCCCGGGATCAGGGTGTTCTGAAACACGAGGGTGCCCCGGAGATGGGGCGAGAAATCGTCGGTAAACCGATAGTACTCCACCGCTCCGAAGGTTTCGCGCCGGATCACCCGTTTTTTGGCCGCCATCTTCTGGATTATACCCCACGGTTCCCGGGGGTGGGCAAGGGTGTACACTTTGCCCATGCAGGTGAGTGCGATTGTGGTGGCTGCCGGAAAGGGCGAGCGGTTTGGCGCGCCCAAGCAGGTGCAGCCGCTTTTGGGGCTTCCCCTCCTGGAACACAGTCTGGTGGCCTTCCAGCAACACCCCGAAGTGGACGAGGTGGTGCTGGTCCTGGCCGAGGGGCTTCTGGGGCAAGCGGCCGATTTCAGAGCCCGGTATCCGAAGCTCCGGCAGGTGGTGGCCGGGGGTGAAACCCGGGGCGCCTCGGTGCTCCGGGGCCTGGAGGTGGCCCAGGGGGAATGGGTGCTGGTGCACGATGCCGCCCGGCCTCTGCTGCGGCAAGCCCTGATCGGGCGGGTGCTCCGGCGGCTGGAACGGCACCCGGTGGTGGTACCGGTGGTGCCCGTGCCGGATACCGTGAAGTACCGGCAAAACGGCCATGTGAAGGGCCAGGTGGACCGTTCGCGGTTGGCCCTGGTGCAAACCCCCCAGGGGGTGTGGGCCCGGATCCTGCGCCGGGCCTATGAGCGGGCTGGCGACGAGGCCATCCATTTTACCGACGAATCCAACCTGGTGGAGCACGCCCTGGGGATTCCCGCGTCCACCGTACCCGGAGATCCCGACAACATCAAGGTAACCTTTCCCGAGGACTTACAGCGGGTGGAGGCACTCATGACCCGGAGGATGTGCGTGGGCTTCGGTTATGACCGTCATCGGTTGGGGCCCGGGCGACCTCTGGTGCTGGGAGGCATAGAAATTCCCTCCGACCTGGGCGCTCTGGGCCATTCCGACGCCGATGTGGTGATCCATGCGCTGGTGGACGCCCTGCTGGGCGCCGCAGCCCTGGGCGACATCGGCGGCCTGTTTCCCGACCACGACCCCCAGTGGAAAGACGCACCCAGCCGAATCTTCCTGGAGCAGGTTCGCCAGCTTCTGGAGTCCCGTGGGTTCCGCGTGTTGCATGTGGACGTTACGGTGGTGCTGGAACGCCCCAAGGTTCGCCCCTATGCCACCGAGATCCGAAAAAACCTGGCCAAGCTTTTGGGCATTGCGCCCGACCGGGTTTCCCTCAAGGGCAAGTCCGGAGAGGGTAAGGGCGAAGTGGGCCGACGCGAAATCGTAGAGGCCTACGCCGTGGCAACCCTGGTGGGTCCGGAGCCGTGAACCACGAAGAAGTGCTACGGCAGCTGGAGCAGCTGCGGGAAGAGGTGGTGACCTGCCGGCGGTGCCCCCGGCTCGTAACCTATCGCGAGCAGGTGGCCCGCGAAAAGCGGCGGGCGTACCGGAACGAAACCTACTGGGGGCGGCCGGTGCCGGGCTTCGGCGATCCCTTCGGCCGCATCCTGATCGTGGGCCTGGCCCCAGCAGCCCACGGTGCCAACCGCACGGGCCGGATGTTCACCGGCGATTCCTCCGGCCGGTTCCTCACCCGCCACCTGTACGAGGTGGGCCTCGCAAACCAGCCGGATTCCGTGCACCGCTGGGATTCCTTAGAGCTCCGGGATGCCTATCTCACGGCCGTGGTGCGCTGTGCGCCGCCGGCCAACCGGCCCACACGCCAGGAGATCCAGAACTGCTTGCCCTTCCTGCGCCGGGAACTGGACCTGTTGCCGAACCTGCGGGTGATCCTCACCCTGGGCCAGATCGCCCATCGGGGTATTTTGCAGATCCTGAAGGAGCGGGGGATCGTACGGCGGTTCGCCGACTACCCGTTCCGGCACCATGCGGTGTATCGGCTCCAGGGGGCGCCTGCCGAATGGCTGGTGGCCTCCTATCATCCCTCCCGTCAGAACACGCAAACCGGCCGGCTTACGCCCGACATGTTCCGGGCGGTGCTGGAAACCGTGGTGCGGCTGGCCAAGGGTTAGTTAGCGGCCTTTCCTGAGTTTTCGACGGATCGGCTGTTCCAGGTGCCGCCGGGCCTCCTCCAGCACCTCCTCTTCGGAGAGGGTTTGCACCTCCCGGTCCAGGAGGATCGGGTTGCCCCGCACGAACACATCCCGCACATCGGTGGCCTTGGCCGAGTATACCACCAGGCTGTAGGGGTCGTAGGCCGGAGTCAGATGGGGTGCCGAAAGGTCTAAGGTGATGACATCCGCCTCTTTGCCCACCTCCAGGCTCCCGATTTTCTGATCCATCCCCAGCACCCGGGCGCCGCCCAGGGTGGCCATTTCCACCACCTGGCGGGCTGTGACCTGGGTGGGGTCCAGGGTGTGCACCTTGTGGAGCAGGGCAGCGGTGCGCATCTCGCCGATCATGTCCAGGTCGTTGTTGGAACACGCGCCGTCGGTGGCCAGGCTCACCTTGACGCCCTTCTGGAGATAGGTGCCGATGGGTGCGACCCCGGAGGCGAGTTTCATGTTGCTTTCGGGGCAGTGGGCCACGCCCACGCCCCGGTCCCGATAGATGTCGATCTCCTCGTTGTCCAGCCACACCGAGTGAGCGGCCACCACCCGGTCGTAGAGCACGCCGATTTGGTCTAAATGCCGCACCGGCGTGGTGCCGTACCGTTCCTGGATCTGGCGCACCTCATCGCGGGTTTCGGCGATGTGGGTGAGCAGGGGCACATCGTACTTCTGGGCGAGGTCGCGGCTCTTCTGGTACACCTCGGGCGAGGTGGAGTAGGGCGCATGGGGCGCCACGGTGGGGGTTACGAGAGGATGGCCGATCCAGTTGCGGATGAAGTCCTCGGCGATGGCGAGCTGGTTCTCCGGGGTTTTGGCGGCCGGCGTAGGAAAGTCAATGGTGCCCTCGCCGAGCACGGCGCGGATGCCGGCCTCCTCCACCGCTTTGGCGGCCTCGTGCTGGAAAAAGTACATGTCGGCGAACAGCGTGGTGCCGCCCTTGATCATCTCCAGGAGGGCGAGTTTGACCGCAATGCGGATGAACTCGGGGGTCACCAGGCTGTTTTCCATGGGCCAGATGTAGTTCTGGAGCCATTCCATGAGGGGCAGGTCGTCGGCCAGCCCCCGGAAACCCACCATGGCGGCGTGGCAATGGGTGTTCACGAGGCCGGGCATCACCAGCAGGTTGCCGTCCACCACCAGGTCGGCCTGGAGCCG
>WGAB01000352.1 GCA_015489295.1 Caldifarciminota bacterium | reverse complement strand
TCGTCGCGCACCACGGCGTAGATGGTGTCGTCCTTTTCAAAGATCATGAGGGGCACGGCCGGCGACAGGGCCGAGGCCGCCAGCCGGATGGTATCCGGGTACCAGCGGATGATGTCAATCTTTTCGTTGCCGAGTTCCCGCACCACCGGGTTGATCCGCTGGCCCCGGGGGCCGATGCAGGCCCCCACGGGGTCCACGCGGGGATCCTTGCTGCGCACGGCCACCTTGGCGCGCTTGCCCGGGATCCGGGCCACAGCGCGGATCTCCACGGTGCCGTCGGCCACCTCGGGAATCTCGTGTTCCATGAGCCGGCGCAGGAAGTCGGGGTGGGTGCGCGAAAGGAACACCAGGGGCTTGCGCCGGGTTTCCTTGTCCACCCGCAGGATCAGGGCGTAGACATCGCGGTTCGTGCGGTACCGTTCACCCGGGATCTGCTCCTCCGGCGGGATCAGGCCCTCGGCCCCTCCGCCCACATTGAGGTACACCCCGGTTTTGTCCACACGCCACACCCGGGCCTTGATGAGTTCGCCGATGCGGTTCTGAAAGTCCTTGTAAATGCGGAGTTTTTCCGCCTCCCGGATGCGCTGGGTGAAGTTGTTGCGGATCCGCGACACGATGCCCCGCCCCAGCTGGTCAAAGGGCAGCTGGGTCATGATGGTTTCGCCGGGTTCAATGTCCGGAAACTGCTGCCGGGCCTCCTCTAAGGAGATCTCCCGGTCCGGGTCCTGCACCTTCTCCACCACCACCACCTTTTGCACCAGGATCTGGATGTCGCCCCGCTGGCCGTCCACCTTCACCTCCACAGGGAAGTCGGGGCCGTACTTCTTTTTGAGCACCGACGCGATGGCGTCCTTCAGGGCGGTGATCACGAAGTCGCGATCCAGCTTCTTCACCCGGGAAAGGTAGGCGATGGTTTCAACGATTTCCTGGTTCATTCGGGTTCCACCTCCTTCATGGACAGTCGGATCACCTGGATCTCGCTCCGGGGGACCCGGAGGGGCCCGTCGGGCGTATCCAGGGTGACCGACGTCTCATCCACTTCCCGGAGGGTGCCCAGGATCATGCCCTGGGGCGTGGTCACCTGCACCGCGCGGCCGATGGCCCATTGGAGTTCCCGCTCCTTTTTGAGCACGCGATCGGCCCCGGGCGAGGACACCTCCAGGATGTAGGAGCCCTCAATGGGGTCTTCAATGTCCAGGAGCACCGAGAACTCCCGGGAAAGATCCTCACAGTCGCGGAGGGTGACCCCACCGGGTTTGTCAATGTAAATGCGGAGGATCTGGCGGTTGCCCACGCCCTTGAGTTCCAGGTCCACCAGCGTGAGCCCGCGTTCCTCAAGCAGGGGTTTCAGGAGATCCTCCAGCCGTTTTTCCAACTCGCTCATCAATCTTCTCCCTCAGCGATGCCAGGGTTTCCAGCACCCGGGTTTTCAGGTCTTGCAGGGGGACATCCACCGATGCTCCCGTGGCGCGGATCTTGATTTCGGCCACACCCTGAGCCACCTTCCGACCCAGCACCACATGGAGGGGGATCCCGATCAGATCTGCGTCTTTGAATTTTACACCCGGGCTGAGGTCTCTGTCATCCCACAACACTTCGGCGCCGCTGGCCTGGAGATCCCGGTACAGGTTTTCGGCCACCGTGCCCACCTTGCGGGGGTCCAGGGCCAGGATCTCCACATCGTAGGGCGCGATGGTCACGGGCCATACGATGCCGTTTTTGTCGTGGTAGAGTTCCACCGCGGCGGCCATCACCCGGCCGATGCCGATGCCGTAGCTCCCCATGATGATGGGCTTTTCCTTGCCGTCGCGGTCGGTGAAATAGGCCCCCAGGGCCTCGGAGTACCGGGTACCCAGCTTGAAGATGTGGCCCACCTCAATGGCCCGGTGGAGCCGCAGCGGCGCGCCGCACTGGGGGCAGCGGTCGCCCTCCTTCACCTCGCGGAGGTCGGCGTACCGGTGCACCGGGAAGTGCTCCTCCACATTGACCCCCACCAGGTGGTAATCCGTTTCGTTGGCCCCGCACACCATACCCCTAAGGCCCCGCAGGGCTTCGTCGGCAATGATCTCGTCCACCGGCAGGTTCACCGGCCCCACAAAGCCCACCTCCACGCCGAAGCGGTCCTGGACCTCCTCGGGCGTGGCGATCCGCACCTCGCTGCCCAGCACCTGCTGAAGCTTGGCCTCGTTCACCTCGTAGTCGCCCCGCACGAGCACCAGCACGGCCTTCTCGCCCGCCATGTACACCAGGCTCTTGATGAGGAGTTCGGGGCCCACGCCCAGGAAGCCGGTCACCTCCTCCACGGTCCGAACGCCCGGGGTATGCACCTTTTCCAGTTTTTTGAAGGGTGACTCCGGCTGCCGCAGGGCGGGCTCGCCGGTGGCCACCTCCACATTGGCCGAGTAGCCACAGGCGTCGCACACGGCCAGGGTGTCTTCGCCGGCCTCCGAAAGCACCATGAACTCCTCCGACGCCGAGCCGCCCATGAGGCCGGAGGAGGCGCGGGTGACCACGAACTCCAGGCCCGCCCGGGTGAAGATCCGGGTGTAGGCCTGGTGGTGCAGCTCGTAGCTGTGGTCCAGCCCCTCCCAGGAGGCGTCAAAACTATAGGAGTCTTTCATCAGGAACTCCCGAACCCGCAGGATGCCGGAGCGGGGACGGGGTTCATCGCGAAACTTGGTTTGTATCTGGTACCAGATCTGGGGCAGGTCGCGGTAGGAGCGCAGGTAATGGCGAGCCAGGTCGGCGAACAGTTCCTCGTGGGTGGGAGCCAGGGCCATCTCGCGGCCCTTGCGGTCGCGGAGCCGAAACATGTCCGGTCCAAAGGCCTTCCACCGGCCCGACTCTTCCCACAGTTCCCGGGCCGTGAGGCTGGGCATGAATACCTCCTGCGCGCCGATGCGGTCCATCTCCTCGCGCACGATGCGCATGATGCGGTGCAGGACCCGTTGTCCGAGGGGCAGGAAAATGTACACGCCTGCTTGATGCTGTCGCACGAAGCCGGCCCGCAGCAGGAGTCGGTGCGAAGGCGACTGGGCCTCCTTGGGATCCTCTTTTAAGGTCGGAATCAGGGCTTGAGACCAACGCATAGCGGTGTATTGTATAGGCGCCGCTCCGGGGGGTCAATTTTATCTCTCTGAAAATCATGGGGTTGGAAAATCCGGGGCGGAGAAAAACGGGCTGCCCGCCGCGGATATTCCGTTGCCAGGACCCGGGCAGAAAAGTCTGGGAAAAGGAAAAAGAAAGCGAAGGTCGCCCTGTGCCCCGTACTTCGGCCGTGCCCGAACGAAGGGGGCGCAAGGAACACCGCTTCAGGCCAGCCCGTCGGGGGGTCCTACCCCGGTGGGGCGTTGGAGGAAACCGACGGAGGACCGCCGACGCGTTTACCGATGGATGCGGCTCAAACGGCTTCCAGGGCCTGCTCCAGATCGGCGATGATGTCCTCCGGATCTTCGGCACCGACGCACAGCCTCACCATCGTGGGCGGGATTTCGGCGAGTTTCCTGCCCTCTTCGCCCTGCTGCTGATGGGTACTGATGGCGGGGATGGTGGCGCAGGACTTGATCCTTCCCAGGTCCGTGGCCCGGAAGATCAGCTTCAGCCGATCGAAGAACCGCTTGGCATCCTCCTTGGTGCCCCGGATGTTGAAGGAAAGCAGGTGGCCGAAGGCCGGTTCGTTGGTGTCCACCAGTTTCATGTACCGCCTGGCGAGATCGTGGAGCGGATGGCTCTCCAGTCCGAGGTAATCCACCCGTTCTACTGCCGGGTGTTGCGCCAGGAACCGGGCCACCTTCATGGTGTTCTCGGAGAGCACCGCGACCTTCATCCGCAGGGTTCGGAGCTCGTTGAGGAAGAAGAAGGCCGAGTACGGCGACATGCAGGGCCCGGAGTCCCGGAAGGGCCAGAGTTTCAGCCAGGTGGCATAGTCTTCCTTTGCCTCGTCCGGCAGGTGCTTGCTCACGATATGGTGCCGTGCGATGACTGCGCCGCCTATGCTTGCGCCGCCGCTGCCGATGGTCTTGGTCAGCGAGTGGACCACGATGTCCGCGCCGTGCTCGATGGGCCGCAGCAGGGCAGGGGTGGCGATGGTGGAATCCACGATCAGCGGAATCCCGTGGCGGTGCGCCAGTTCAGCTACTGCCTGGATGTCAAAGCAGGCCAGCTGGGGATTGGAGGGCATCTCGGCGTACAGGAACCGCGTGTTCTCGTCAATCAACGCTGCCCATTCGTCGGTGTTCCAGGGTTTGGTGACCCATCGAACCTGGGCCCCGCGTTCCCGCATCCGAACGTTGAAGAGCTGGAAAGTTCCGCCGTAGATCTTCGCCGAGGACACGAAGTTCACCTCCCGCTCGCCCTCCTGAAGAACAAGGAACGGTTCCACCGCCTGCTTGATGGCCGCCATACCCGATGCGGTGGCGAGCGCGGAGGCATCCGTCTCCAGACCGTAGGTTTCGAGCAAGCTCAGGGTCTCTTCCAGGTAGAAAATCGTGGGGTTGTGGATCCGCGAGTACGTCCAGGAGGGGATCAGATAGGCCAGCGCCGCCTCCATCTCATCGCTGTCCCTGAAGGCCTGGGATGTAGCGGTGAAGATGGGTTCGATGATGCCGGCACTCGCCTCCCTCAGTGCCCGCTCCAGGGTGTACATGCCGTGGACCGCGATGGTGTCGAACTTCAGGCTTCGGATCCGCTCCCGCTGGAGTCTTTTCCCCTCCAGGTATCGACGGGCCTCCTCCACATACTTCTCAACGCCTGCAGATAAATCAGGATCCATACTAACCTCCCGTTCGGAAACCTATTATACCGGACATGGTGGATTCGGGGGCTACCAATCCGCCCGGTTCGCCCCTGGATTGGGACACGGGAAAACCCGGGGCATTCCTGCGCCCACGGGATTCTCGAGACGTTCCGCGTACCCCGGAGTGTTGCACAACGCCCTGAACATGCTCGGCACCGGGGATCAGCGGGATCTGGAGGCCATGGCACGGTGGTTTCGTGGGACTCGGCCCGGTGGAGGTCCCCTTTCGACGGAGGAACCGGCCTTCGCCCGGCATGTACGTGTTGCAATGCTCTGGGGGCGAGGGTAAAATGAGAAGACACGCCGGCGTAGCTCAGCAGGCAGAGCAGCGCATTCGTAATGCGCAGGTCGGCGGTTCGAGTCCGCCCGCCGGCTCTCCTGAAATCGCATGGACCTACTGTTTTCGGTGTCCGGTCTTCGTGGGGTGGTGGGGGATGGGCTGGATCCTGAGCGTCTGCTGCCCTACCTTCGTGCCTTTTTTCAACTAACCGGCCCGGGTCGTCACCTCATCGGCCGTGATGCGCGCCCCCACGGTGCCATGGTGCAGCGGGTGGTGTCCGGGGTGCTGCAGGCCCTGGGGGGCACCGTGGTGGAGGCCGGCATCGTGCCCACACCCACCGTGCTGTTCCATGTGGCCCGGGGATCCTATGCCGGCGGCATCGTCATTACCGCGTCCCACAACCCGTTGCCCTGGAACGCCCTGAAGTTCGTCAACGGCAAGGGCCGGTTCCTGTCGCCTGAAGAGGTGGCACGGCTCCGGGCCATGGTGGAGGCCGGCGAAGGCGCCCCCTGGGCGGCCTGGGACCAGGTGGGCCAGGCTGAAACCCTGTCCCACGCCTGGGAGGCCCATGTAGCCGCCGTGGTGGAGGCCCTGGAGCTGCCCGCGTCCCTGCGGCAGAAGGCCGCGAAGATCCGGGTGGCCGTGGACTGCGTGAACGGCGCCATGTCCGAGGCCCTGCCCGGCCTGTTGCGGTCCCTCGGGTTTGAAGCGGTCCCTCTGTACTGCGACGGCTCCGGCCGGTTCCCCCACGATCCCGAGCCCCGACGGGAACACCTGGATCTCTTGAACCGGTTTCTGCAGGCCCGGCTGGCCGATCTGGGCTTTGCCTCCGACCCCGACGGCGACCGGCTGGTGTTCGGGCTCCGCGGCCACGGGGTGTTCTCGGAGGAGTATACCCTGCCGGTGGCTGTGGAGGCCGTGCTCCGGCGTGGCGATGCCCAGGGCCCCGTGGTGGTGAACTACAGCACCTCCATGATGGTAGAGGCCGTGGCCCGGCAGTACGGCCTGGAGGTGGTGCGGGTGCCCGTGGGCGAGATCCATGTGACCGAGAAGCTCCTGGAAACCGGGGGCACCATCGGCGGCGAGGGCAACGGCGGCGTCATCTACCCCCGCGTCAATGCCACCCGCGACGGCCTGATGGCCGCCGGGTTCGTGGCCCAGGCCTACCTGGAGGGCTGGCTTGCGCCGGCGCTGTTGCAGTTGCCGGTGTATACCCTGCTCAAAACGAAGGTGCCCCGGAACCGTCCGCTGGACCTCTCCCGGCTCCGGGCGGCCTTCCCGGACGCCCGGGTTTCCACCGAAGACGGGGTGTACCTGCGGTGGGACCAGGCCTGGGTGCAGGTACGGCCCTCCAACACCGAGCCCATTTACCGGATCTTTGTGGAGGCTCCCTCGGCCGAGGAGGCCGAAGAGCTTCTGAAACGGGTGCAAACCGTGCTGGAATCCAAACCCCAATGAAAGGAGGGTTTCATGGCCGGCATTAAAGAAGCCAAGTACATCTGGATGTCGGGGAAGATGGTTCCCTGGCAGGATGCCAAGATCCACATCTTAAGCCACGTGGTCCACTACGCCTCGGCCGTGTTCGAGGGCGTGCGGGCATACAAAACCCAAAAGGGCACCGCGATTTTCCGGTGGGAAGACCATCTGCGTCGGCTCTACGACTCGGCCAAGATCTACCGCATGGAAATCCCCTTTACGCCTGAGGAACTCACCCAGGCCACGATCCGCCTGATCAAGGAAAACGGCCTGGATTCCTGCTACATTCGGCCTATCGTGTACCGGGGATACTACGACCTGGGGGTCAACCCCTTCAAGTGCCCGGTGGAGGTGGCCATTGCGGTGTGGGAGTGGGGTGCCTACCTGGGCGAGGAGGCGCTCACCCAGGGGGTGGATGTAATGGTATCCTCCTGGAACCGGATGGCCCACAACACCTTCCCGCCGATGGCCAAGGCCACGGGTAACTACGCCAACGCCCAGTTGATCAAGATGGAGGCCGTGCTGTACGGCTTCGCCGAGGGCATCGCCCTGAACCCCGACAATACGGTTTCCGAGGGCTCGGGCGAAAACCTGTTCCTGGTGCGGGACGGTAAGATTTACACGCCGGCCCTGGAATCCGGCATTCTGCCCGGCATCACCCGCGACACGGTGATCACCCTGGCCCGGGAACTGGGCTACGAGGTGATCGAGACCCTGATCCCGCGGGAGATGCTGTACATCGCCGACGAACTCTTCTTTACGGGGACCGCGGCGGAGATCACCCCCATCCGGTCAGTGGACAGGATCCCCATCGGCACGGGGAGCCGGGGTCCGGTCACCAAGGCCCTGCAGGAGAAACTGTTTGCCATCGTGCGGGGCGAGGTGGAGGACACCCACGGATGGCTTTTGTACATTGACTGATGGGGACTCCTGGGGGCGGTCGGCGGCGCGCCGCCGACCGCCCCCAACCAAAACCTCGGCGGCAGGATATACAATAGGGGGTGGATGTCGAAAACTCTTCCGGCCTTTTTTCAAGAACCGGCGTTTCGGTCCCACCTGGAGCGTCTGCTCCGCTTTTATCCGTACACCCTGTTTGGTCTGCTGCAATTGCCCGAAGGAATAGAGGCCCGGGAACTCCTGCCCCTGGTCCGGGCCCACTTTCGGAGTGTGGACCACCTCGAGCCCCTGGATTCCCGGTACCTCCTGATGATCCTCGGGGTGCCCGGCCCCACCGAAGCCGATCAGATCCTGGAACGTTTCCAGAACCTGCTCCGTCGTCACCTGGGTTCCGCGGCCCCAGGGCCTCCGGTGGGAGGGCTTCTGCTCCGGCAGGTTCCCGAAGACCTGGCCACGCTGTGGGTCTGGCTCCTGCGCGCCCTGAAGGCGGCTTTCCACCATCTGGAACGCCGCGCCCTCTTGAGCCCCCAGGCCGAAACCCGAAGCCTGGTGCAGCGCCTGCCCGTACCTCCCGGGCCGTACCATACCCTGCTCCAGGAGGTGCAGGCCCAGGGGGGCCTCTTCTGGGTCACCGGTGGCGATGCCTTCGGCCGAAGCGCCCTGCTGCGCCGGGTGGCCCACGAAAAACACCAGCAGGGTTTTGAGGTCCTGCTGGCCCCGGGCATCCCTTCGCCGCTTTTGCCCCTGTACCCCCTGCTATATCCCCTGGGAACCCATTCCCGGTGGCCCCTGAAGGAGCTCCCGCGGCTGCTGGGCGAGGCTCTGCCCCTCGTGGCTCCTCTGCTGCACCGGTACCATCCCCAGCAGATCCCGCCGGCGGAACCCGGCCCGGCCGAGGCCGAAGCCCTGATCCACGGGACCCTCCTCCTGCTCCAGCACCTGGCCCAGCAGATCCCCACCCTCTGGGTGGTGCCCGAGGTGGCGGCCGCCGACCTGGAAACCCAGATCTTGGTGCAACGACTGCTCCAGGAACCGTTACCAGGGCTTACCCTGCTTCTTTCGGGCCCCCTGCCCTTCAACACCCCGGAAGGGCTGCGGCAGGTCTCCCTCCGGACCCCGGAGCACCTCCGGGAAACCCTGGGGGAGGAGGCCGAGAACCTGCCGGTCTCCTCCTTTCTGTACGTGTGGCTGCTGGGGCCGTGGAAAACACACCACCCTGATGAGCCGCCGCCAGGGGATCTGGATACCCTCCTGCAGGGGCTGCTGAGCCCGCTATCGCCCCGGGCTCTGGCGGCTCTGAAACGGCTGGCCCTTTTGCACAGGCCCGTAACCGCCCCCCAGTTGGCCCCGTGCCTCGACCTTTCTGCGGCCGAGGCCGAGGAACTGCTGGGAACCCTGCGGAACCTGGGCCTGGTACTGGAAGACCTGGGGGTCTATTTCTTCCCGGACCCCGACGTGCCTGAACGCCTGCTCCGGCACCTGTCCCCCGAGGATCGGCCCTCCCTCCACCGGGAACTGCACCGGTGCCTCCGGAAACACCCGCCCACGCCGTTCCCCAACCTGTGGCAGGCGGAACAGGCTGCCCTGGCGGGGGAGGCTGCAACAGCGGTTCGCCACTATACCCGGCTGGCCGAAGAGCTTTTCCACGTGTATGCGTGGCGTTCCGGTTTCCGGGCCCTGCTCCAGGGCCTTCGGCTTCAACGTTCCGCCGGGATTCCTCCGCAGCGCCCCCTGCTGCCGATCCCTCTGGAACGGGTGTTGCATTACCGACACGTGGTGTCGCCCCACGATCCGGTTCTCGAACTCCTGAACACGCTGGCCCGGGAACTGGAAACCCAGGGATACCTTGAGGCGTGGGTGGCGCTGCAGGATTGGCTAACCTTCCAGGAGTTGCAGCATGGCCGGTACACCGAGGCCGAGGCACGCGCCAGGGCCACCTACCACAAGATCCACACCCAGGCTCCCCACCTGGAGGCCCTGGCCCTGCAACTGGTGGGATCCTGCCACTGGTACCAGGACCGGTTTGCCAGGGCCAAGGAGTTCTGGCTCCGGGCTCTGCGCCAAAGCGACGCCATCCCGCCGATCCAGCGGGCGCGCCTTCTGGGAAACCTGGGGATGGTCCACGAAGAGGAGGGCGACCTGGCCCAGGCCCTGAGGTTTTACCAGGCGGCCATGGAGATCTTTTCCGATCAGCAGGTATCCTCCGGCCTGGCAACGGGCAGCGGCATGATGGCCCGGGTGGAAATGAAGCAGGGCCATCTGGGCCGGGCCCTGGAACTGCTGGAGCGCGCCCTGTACTACGCCCGCAGGATGCACCATCGGGTGGACGAGGCCGTGTGGAGCACCCACCTGGCCCTGCTGTACCGGGACATCGGGGCCTATGAGCAGGCCCTTGCCCAGATTCGACGGGCCCTTCGGCTGTTCCAGGACCTCCGAAACCCCTACCATGTGCGGATCACCCGGGGAATCCAGGGAGAAATCGAGGTGCTTCGGGGCCAGGAAGAACAGGGGCGGGAGATTCTGGAAGCCGTGCTCCGGGAAGCGCAGGCGGCCGGCGATTCAGATGTGGTGCTCCAGGTGTGCCACAACTGGACCAAAACCCTCCTGGCCCTGGGCCGCCTGGAGGACGCCCGGGCCCTGGAACAACGGTACCGGTTCCGCCTTTCCCAACGCCTGCGTCTCTGGCAACAGGCGTTTCAGGTGACCCGGGCCACCCTGCCGGCCTTCCTGGAACACTGGAAACAGCTCAAGAGAAAAGCCGATGCCCTGCTGGACCTGGCAGACCGAAGGTTTCTGCTGGAAGCCCTGAACCGGGCCCGAGCCCCGCGTTTTCTCCCTGAGCTCCGGGAGGCCTACCGGCTCCTGCTGGATCTGGCACAGACGCTGAGAGACCCGACCCTGCGGAAATCCTTTCTCACTCGAAACCCCCACGCCGTACGGATCCGCTCCTGGGCCCGAACCTCAGAAGAAGCCTGAGGGGACGGCTATCCGGCTTCCTCCGAGAGCCCCTGGCGGAGGACTTCCTCCACCGCCCGAAGGGCCTGGTCCACCTGTTCCAGGGACCGGCCGCCGCCCTCGGCGCGCTCGGCGGAGCCGCCGCCCCCGCCCTTGAGGAACCGGCCGGCCTGCTGAATCAGGGCGCGGGCCTGCACCCGATCGGTCAACTCGGGCGCCACCCGGGCGAACATCACGGGTCGCCCCTTCTGCTCGCCCACCAGGAACACCACGAAGGGCCCTTTGACCTGCTCCACCACGAAGTCACTCACCCGCTTGATGGCTTCGGCGTCCAGGCCGGCCACCCGGGCCACCACCACGGTAACGCCGTCCAGGCGCTGCGCCTCGTTCACCAGTTGCCGGGCCACCTGGCGGGCATAGCGCTCGGTGATGCGCTGGGCCCGTTGCTCGGCCTCTTTGAGCTGCTGCTGGAGCCGCTCCACCTTCTGGGGCACCTGGGTTTCCTCTACACCCAGGCGCTGGGCGGTCTCGCGGAGCAGGTGCCACCGCTCCCGCAGGAACCGGCGGGCCCGTTCGCCAGTGTAGGCGTCAATCCGCCGCACGCCGGCCGAGGAGGCCTCCTCCTTCACGATCACGAACAGGCCGATGTCGCCGGTGCGCCGGACATGGGTGCCGCCGCACAGTTCCTTGGAGTAATCACCGCAGGACACCACCCGCACCCGGTCGCCGTACTTCTCCTCAAAGAAGGCGATGGCCCCTTCCTCCAGGGCCCGCTGATAGCTCATCCACTGGATCACGATCTCGCAGTTCTCCAGGATCTTCTCGTTCACCCGGTCTTCAATGGCCTGGATCTGGGCCTCGGTGAGGGCCGTGGGATGGGTAAAGTCAAACCGGGTACGGTCGGGTTCCACGAGCGACCCTTGCTGCCGCACATGCTCGCCCAGGATCTCCCGCAGGGCCGCATGCATCAGATGGGTGGCGGTATGGGCGCGCATGGCCCCGCGGCGCCAGGTTTCGTCTACTTCCAGGT
>WGAB01000351.1 GCA_015489295.1 Caldifarciminota bacterium | reverse complement strand
CATTGGGGTCGGCCAGGCTGCCGATGGCGCGCGGCTGCTCCAGGTTCAGGGTGTTGGGATTCTCGTAGGGCGGCAGATAGGCATCCACCAGTTCCTGGGGATACACCTCCACGGGCTCGGAGGTGTGCGACAGGATAAAGGCGTCCAGCACGATCATGGCCGGCACGCGCACCTGTTCGGCCACCTTATAGGCCAGGATCACCGAGTCCAGGGCTTCCTGGTTGGACTCGTTGTAGATCTGCATCCAGCCGGTATCCCGCTGGGACAGGGAGTCGGTTTGCTCGGTCCAGATGGACCACGGCGGGGCCATGGCCCGGTTCACATTGGCCATGACGATAGGCGCGCGGGCGCCGGCGGCCCAGTGGAGCATCTCGTGCATCAGGGCCAGGCCCTGGGCCGAGGTGGCAGTAAAGGCTCGGGCCCCGGCCAGCGACGCGCCGATGCACCCGGCCATGGCCGAGTGTTCCGATTCCACGGTAATAAACCGGGCCCGGAGCTCGCCGCTCGCCACCATCTCCGATAGGAGCTCCACGATGGTGGTTTGCGGGGTGATCGGATAGGCGGAAATCACCTCCACCCGCGCCAGTTTGGCTCCCACGGAGACGGCGTGGTTGCCCTTGAGAACCGTATAGGTGCTGTTTTCCAGAAGTTTCATGGCCTGCCTCCTCAGAACAGCCGTTCAAATTCCATGGTGATGATGCCGCGCGGGCACTCCTGCGCGCAGATGCCGCAGCCCTTGCAGTAGTCGTAGTCCACCACCGGCTTGTCGTCCACCCACTTGATGGCGTAGTCCGGGCAGAACACATAGCAGTTGCCGCAGCTGTTGCAGTGGCCGCAGGAGAAGCAGCGCAGCGCCTCCTTTACGGCGCGGTCCAGGTCGTAGCCCAGCACCTCTTCCTTGAAGTAGTCCTTGATGCGCTCCTCGACGGAGAGCTGGGGCACCTCCACCCGCGGGGCCTTGGGAAAGTACTCGGTCATGATGTACTTGTAGGACACGGTGCGGGGCAGGGGTGCAGGCTTGTAGTCTTCCACGCCGTTGAGGTAGGCGTCAATGGCTTCGGCGGCGCGGCGGCCCATGCCGATGGCCTCCACCACGGTGGCCGGGCCGAGCACGGCGTCGCCGCCGGCGAACAGACCCTTAACCGGCGTACGGCCGGTTTTCTTGTCGGCCACGAGCCAGCCGTCCTTGTCCAGGGCTTCCTTGGGCAGGAACGAGGTGTCCACATACTCGCCGATGGCGGCCACCACGGCGTCGAACTCCAGGTCGTGCTCGGAGCCCTCAATGGGAATAGGCCGCGGGCGGCCGGAGCGGTCGCGCTCGCCGAGTTGCATCTTCACGCAGGTGAGGATGATTTTGCCGTTTTCCTTGCGGGCGGCCACGGGCTGGGTGAGGAACCGGAACTCAATGCCGTCTTCCAGGGCACGTTCCACTTCTTCCTTGAGGGCGGGCATTTCCTTCTGGGTGCGGCGGTACAGCACGATGGGCTCGGCGCCGAGCCGGAGTAGGGCCCGGGCCACGTCCATGGCCACGTTGCCCCCGCCGATCACGGCCACCTTCTTGCCGGGCGGCGTCAGGTTGCCGTGGTTCACCTCCCACAGGAACTCCAGGCCCGACAGGAAGTGCTCCTCGCCCGGAATGCCCATGTGCCGTTCCTTCATGGCGCCGTGGCCCAGGAACACCGCGTCGTACTCCTGGAGCAGTTGTTCCACGGATACGTCCTTGCCCACGGTGGTGCGGTACTTGAATTGCACGCCCATCCGCTCCAGGGCCTGGAACTCGCGGTCCACGATGTCCTTCGGCAGCCGGTACTCGGGGATGCCGTAGCGGAGCACGCCGCCGCCCTTTTCTTCCTTCTCGTACACCACCACGGTGTGGCCCTTGCGGCGCAGGTAAAAGGCGGCCGACATGCCGGCCGGGCCGCTGCCCACCACGGCCACGCGCTTGCCAGTTTCCACCCTGGGCGGGATGCCCTTCTTGTCCAGGATGTGGTCGCCCACGAACCGCTCGATCTCGCGGATGGAGATCGGCTGGTCGTACCGGCCCCGGTTGCAGCCGATTTCACAGGGATGGGGACACACGCGGCCGGTGACCGAGGGGATGGGGTTGTGTTCCAGGAGCACCCAGCCGGCCGCATCCAGATTGCCGCGGATCAGCTGGTCAAAGTACTGGGGAATGAGGGTGTTGGTGGGGCAGGCCTTGATGCAGGGCGCGTATTTGTCCTCAATCACCGGCTTCATGCTGCGCCAGGAGCCGGTTTTGTTGTTCAGGGAGTCGGTGAGGGTGACCGCGGTGTCGGGCAGGTCCCGGGCCGTGAATTTCCTGGGATCCCACCGATTGCCGTTGTTGCTCATACCTGCACCTCCACGGAGAGTTTGGTGCGTTCATAGGCATCGCGGGCTGCGGCAGCGTTTTCGTCGGGCTTCACCGGTGCTGCCTCGCGGATGACCGCCACCAGGGTTTCCAGGGACGGGGCTCCAAAGGCCCGGGCGAAGGCACCGAGGATGGCAGTGTTTACAATGGGCGTGGTCTTGGAACCGAGTTTGTGCTGGATGGCGATGCTGGTGGCATCCACGGTGGCCACCCGGTACTGTTCGGGAATACCCAGTTCATGGGGTTCGGCCGGCGAGTTCACCACCACCCAGCCCCCGGGCTTGAGCCCCTCCAGCACATTGACCGCGGTGATGAGCGTGGGGTCCAGCACGATGATGTGGTCGGGCTCGTAGATGTTGGTGCGCACGAAGAAGCTGCCGGGCTCTCCGACGCGCACGAAGGCGGCCACCGGAGCGCCCCGGCGTTCTACGCCGAAGTGGGGGAAAGCCTGCACATACTTGCCTTCCTTAAAGAAGGCTTTGGCCAGGATCTCGGAGGCGATCACGCCCCCCTGTCCCCCCCGGCCGTGGATCCGGATCTCGATCACGGGTATCACCTCCCTGGTGCATGGCTAAAACCTTGCAAGGGTTTGCAAAAAGGTGTGGGCCGCCGACAGGGCGGGCGACACCACGAGTTTCGGATACAACCCCAGCACGGCCACGGCCAGGCTCGCCAGGGCCAGCGCCAGGTGGATGGACCCCGGCACCCGTACGGGAGCCTGGAGTTTTTCGGCCTGCTCGGGCTTCTCAATGTACATCTGCCGGGCCACGTTCAGGTAGTAGAAGAGCGCCACCACGGTAAGCACGGCCCCCAGGAACACGAGGAGCACGAGACCCGATTGTACCGCCGCCAGGAACACATAGAGTTTGGCCCAGAACCCCATCACGAAGGGGATGCCGCCCAGGCTCAGGAGGAACACCAGCATGTAGAGGCTCAGCAACGGGTTCCGCTGGGCATAGCCGTGGAGTTTTTCCAGAGTTTCGCCGCCCTCGTTCTGGCGCACCACCTCGGCGAACAAAAAGGCGCCCATGTTGCTCAGCACATAGGACACGAAGTAGAAGAGCACGAAGGCGATGGCCCGCTCGGTGCCGGCAGCCACGGCCAGCAGCATGTAGCCGATGTGGGCGATGCCGGAGTACCCGAGGAGTCGCTTCAGGTTGGTTTGGGGCAGGGCCAGCAGGTTGCCGAGGATCATGGTGATGCCGGAGAAGAAGGCCACGGTGACCTTCCAGAAGGGCGCCATATCCTGGAACAGGCTGAGCAGGAACACGAACAGGATGGCGAAGCCGGCGGCCTTGGGTGCCACCGACAGGAAGGCCACGAAGGGCGCCGGAGCCCCCTCGTAGGTGTCGGGCACCCACATGTGGAACGGCACCATGGCCACCTTGAAGCCCACGCCGGCCAGGAAGAGCACGAGCCCCAGGATAGCCAGAGGCTCGGCCTGCGACAGGCCGCTGGCCAGGTCGCGGAACAGGGTGGAGCCCACCACGCCGTACATCAGGGTGACCCCCATGGCCAGCAGGGCCGAGGAGAAGGTGCCGTAGATGAAGAGTTTGAGCCCGGCCTCCACGCTGCGTTCGTCGGCCTTGTCGTAGGCGGCGAGCACATAGAGCGGAATGCTCATCAGCTCAAAGGCCACGAAGAAGAGCACCAGTTCCCGGGCCATCACTACGAGCATCATGCCGAGGAGCGAGGCCATGAGCAGCAGGTAGTACTCGCCGGCGCGCCGTTCAAACTGCCGGAGGGTGCTGACCGCGCCCAGCGAGGCGATGATGCCCGCCAGGAGGAACACCCCCTTGAGGAAGGCGGTAAAGGAGCTGTGGACCAGGGTGCCGTTCAGGGTGCTGCCGTAATGGGGGGCCCAGAGGTTCACGAAGAAGAGCACCCCAAGGCCCGCGATGGTGAGCCAGGCGGGGATCCGCTTGTCGGACACAAACAGGTCCACCAGGAACACCAGGAGCATGAGCCCCACGAGGAAAAATTCGGTGTTCAAAAGGGTCCAGTTGAAGTCCATCATGGCAACACTCCTTTGATGGTGGTGAGCAGTTCAACGGCGGCCGCGTTGATGGGACGGAGCAGGAGGAACGGCAGAACCCCCATGATGATGAGCAGGCCGCTCAGCACCACCAGCGAGACCCACTCGGGCCCCTGGGCATCGGGCACATCCTTGTACTTCTCATTGAAGGGGCCCCAGAAGATGATCTTGAGGGCGCGCAGCACGTACACGGCCGTGAAGAAGGCACCGGCAACGGCAGGGATCAGCCAGTACCACTTGTGGCTCTTCCAGGCACCCAGGAACACCAGAAACTCAGCCACGAAGCCGGCCAGGGCCGGCAATCCGAGGGAGCTCAGGCCGCCGATGGTAAAGAAGGTGGCGATGCCGGGCATCCGCTTGCCGAGCCCGCCCATCTCCAGGATGTTCCGGGTATGGGTCTTCTCGTACACCAGGCCCACCAGGGCGAACATGAGCCCGGTCATGAACCCGTGGGCCACCATCTGGAAGATGGAGCCGTTGAGCCCGGGCTCCGTGAGGGTGGCGGCGCCCAGCATCACGACGCCCATGTGGGACACCGACGAGTAGGCGATGATGTACTTGAGGTCGGTTTGCCACATGGCCGAGAGCGCGCCGTACACGATGTTGATGGTGGCGATGGTGCCCACGAGCCAGGCCCACATGAGGGCGCCCTCGGGCATGAGCTGCATGCCCACCCGCACCACGCCGTAGGCGCCGAGTTTCATGAGCACGCCGGCGTGCATCATGGAACCGGCGGCCGGTGCGGCGGCGTGGCCGTCGGGCGACCAGGTGTGCAGCGGCCAGATGCCCGCCAGCACCCCGAAGCCCACGTAGATCACCAGGAAGAAGATGCGCTGGAACTCCCTGGGGAAGTGCACGGAACTGAGCTGCAGGAAGTCAAAGGTGTTCTGGGGCAGGAACTGGCCCGAGATCTTGTAGATGGCGAGGATGCCCACCAGGATGAAGGCCGAGCCGAAGAGCAAGTACAGCGTGAGCTTCATGGCGGAGTACTCTTTGGTGCCCACCTTGAGCTCCTGGAACATTCGGCCGAAGACGCCCCGGGGCACGATGTACTTGGTGGACCCCCAGATGCCGATCAGGAGGTACATGGGCAGCACGGCGAGCTCATAAAAGAGGAAAAACAAGAAGAGGTCCAGCGACATGAACACCCCGAACACACCGGTCACCAGGAGCAGCAGCAGGGCGTAGAACTCCTTGGCCCGCTCAGGTACGGTCCAGGAGGTGAACACCCCGGTAAAGATGATGAAGGCCGTGAGGATGAGCAGGGCCACGCTCATGCCGTCCACGGCCACATGGTACTGAATGCCCAGGGCCGGAATCAGGGGCACGAGTTCCTCAAACTGGAACCCTCCGGCGTGCCAGTTGTAGGTGAACAGCACATAGAGGGAGGCGAGGAGCGAGATGGAGGCGGCGATGGCCGAAAGGACCCGGGGCGCGTAGTAGGAGTTTCGGGGCGTGAACATCACGATCAGAGCCCCGATGAAGGGCGCAGCCAGAATCAAACTCAGCACCGGAAATCCATGCATGGCTTCCTCTCCTTAAAGGGCTCCAAGCAGGAGGATCAGCAAGATGCCCAGGACCACCCCGTACAGGTAGTCCTGCACCTTGCCGTTTTGCAGGGACCGCAGGAGGATGCCACTCTGCTTCGTGAGCCAGGTGACGAAGTTCACGATACCGTCCACGATGTAGCGGTCGAACCAGCCGATGAGGAAGGCCAGGCCGTCCACGAGCACCCGGCGGTACAGGAAGTAGGCGATGTCGTCCAGCCAGTACTTCTTGCGGAGCATGATGTACAGCGGCTTCAGGGCGTTCCGGAGGCGTTCGTGGCTCACGGCTTCCTTCTGGTAGATGAGCCAGGCGAAGAAGATGCCGGCGAAGGCAAGGACCAGGCTCACCAGGGCCACGGGGGTGTGGCCTCCGGCATGGGCTGCGGCCTCGGCGGCTTCGGCCCCGTGGCCGGCCGCAGCACCAAAGAAGTGCTCAAAGGTGCCCTTGAACAGGAACCCGGCCACGATGGAAAGGATGGCCAGGATCCACATGGGCACGGTCATCACCGGCGGCGACTCGTGGGGATGGCCTTCGGGCTCCTTGTTGCCGAAGAACACCACGAAGATCACCCGGAACATGTA